>JAZNFP010000054.1:0-47938 GCA_045576095.1 Eubacteriales bacterium | reverse complement strand
TCCCGATGATTACCTCGGCGACGTTATCGGTGACTTCAACTCCCGCCGTGGTCAGATTTCCTCTATGGAGCCTACCAACGGCGCAACCGAGGTTCACGCAACCGTTCCGCTTGCCAATATGTTTGGCTATGCAACCGACCTTCGTTCCAAGACGCAGGGTCGCGGTGTCTACGCTATGGAGCCCTGCGGCTTCGAGCAGGTACCGAAGTCCATTCAGGAAGAGATCGTTGCCAAGCGCAATAAGGGCAACGCTTGATTTTCAGGTGTAACCTGAACAACTAACTAAAAAATTTTTAATTACGGAGGATTTTCAAAATGGCAAAGTCTACCTTTGAAAGAACCAAACCCCACGTTAACATTGGTACCATCGGCCACGTTGACCACGGTAAGACCACCCTTACCGCTGCTATCACCAAGACCCTGTCCCTTGCAGGCGGCAAGGCAGAGTTCATGGCTTACGACCAGATCGACAACGCTCCTGAAGAGAGAGCACGTGGTATCACAATCAACACCCGTCACGTTGAGTACGAGACCGACGCTCGCCACTACGCGCACGTCGACTGCCCCGGCCACGCTGACTACGTTAAGAACATGATCACCGGTGCTGCTCAGATGGACGGTGCAATCCTCGTCGTTGCAGGAACCGACGGTCCTCTTCAGCAGACCCGCGAGCACGTCCTTCTTGCCCGTCAGGTTGGCGTTCCCGCAATCGTCGTTTTCATGAACAAGACCGATATCGTTGACGATCCCGAGCTTCTCGACCTCGTCGAGATGGAGATCCGCGATCTTCTCTCCGAGTACGACTTCCCGGGCGACGATATTCCGATCATCCGCGGTTCTGCCCGCGTTGCTCTTGAGTGCGCTTCGAGCGATGCTTCCGATGCGGCTTACGCCCCCATCCAGGAGCTCATGGACAACGTTGACAGCTATATCCCCACTCCCGACAGAAAGGCTGACCTGCCCTTCCTGATGCCCGTCGAGGACGTCTTCTCGATCTCCGGCCGCGGCACCGTTGCTACCGGTCGTGTTGAGAGAGGTACCATCAAGATGAACGAGACCATCGAGATCGTCGGACTCTCCGAGGAGAAGAGACAGACCGTCGTTACCGGTATCGAGATGTTCCACAAGCTCATGGACAGCGCTGAGGCAGGCGATAACATCGGTGCTCTGCTCCGCGGTATCCAGAAGAACGAGATCGAGCGCGGACAGGTTCTCTGCAAGCCGGGCTCCATCCAGCCTCACACCCAGTTCGTCGGCCAGGTTTACGTCCTGACTGAGAAAGAGGGCGGCCGTCAGAAGCCCTTCTTCTCCGGCTACAGACCTCAGTTCTACTTCAGAACGACCGACGTTACCGGTTCCATCAAGCTTCCCGAGGGCACCGAGATGTGCCGTCCCGGCGACAACGTTGACATGACCGTTCAGCTGATCACCCCCATCGCTATCGAGAAGGGTCTCCGCTTCGCTATCCGTGAGGGTGGCCGTACGGTTGGTTCGGGCGTCGTTTCCGAGATCATCGAGTAAGATCGGACCTTGTCTAGTGAGAAAACGGGCGACTCGTCGCCCGTTTTCTCCCACAATTTTATAACAGTCGTTATCTTTGGGGTTTGGTGTAATTCCATACCGGCAGTACAGTCTGCGAACGCGGCCCTCTGTGTCGCGCCGAACGGGTGAGATTCCCGTACCGACGGTTGCCTTGACAGGCAGAAAGTCCGGATGTGAAAAGATAAGAAGCTACGGGAGTCCCATGGATATGCGAGAGGTGTATCTTGGGGCTTTTTTTCGTCCCGAGGTCGTTCCTTTCGTTTTGCTTTCCCAATGAGAATCTGTAATTTTTGTCTTTTCGGAAACGTAGAATCCTCTGAATCCCCGTTTACGTTCTGAAAGGAAGCTGCTATGCGCGAAACAAAATTAAGAAGACATCTCCGCTACTCGGTGGCAGTCGCCATGTTCGCGGCGCTTGCCTACGTGTGCGTTTTCGTATTCCGCTTTAAGGTCTCGTTTCTGACGCTCGACGTCAAGGATGCGGTCATGACGGTCGGTGCGCTTGCCCTCGGTCCGTCGGCGGGCATCCTGCTCTCTCTCTCGGTTGCGCTGCTTGAGTTCATCACCGTCAGCGATACAGGCGTCTACGGACTGATTATGAATTTTCTCTCCAGCATGAGCTTTACGCTCACGGCATCGCTGATCTACCGCTTCCGCCGCCGTCTGTCGAGCGCGGTTCTCGGTCTCATCTCTGCCGTTTTCGTGACTACCTCGGTGATGATGCTGGCAAATCTCCTGATCACGCCCTTCTATATGGGGGCTACAAGGGAAGCGGTCATCTCGCTGATCCCACGCCTGCTTTTTCCCTTTAATCTGACGAAATCAACCCTCAACGCCGCCGTTGTTCTTCTGCTCTACAAGCCCTTATCGACCGCTTTGGTACGCGCAGGACTCATGCGCGGTCTCGGTGGCAGGCGTGACGGTGCCGTCTCAACTCTTCTGACGCGCAGAACCCTTTTGCTCTGGGGGATCTCGCTTCTCGTCATTGCCGCCTGTGTGACGGTCCTTGTCGTCGGGCTTGGCGGAAGCTTCAGGTTGTTTGCTTAAAAAAGGGCTGAGTCACTAAAAATTGGGGCGGTATCACCGTTTTTGTGATTGAAAAAAGCAAAAGCGCCGAATTCTTACCGTGATACTCTTAACGGAGTATCACGCGAAACGATGCTTGCCCTTGCGGACAAGTGATGTTGCCTTCGGCAGTGATGTTCACTGCGTGAGTGATATTACGCCTATTGGCGTAGCGGGCAAACATCACTGACAGAAAAAAAGAGAGAACAATCGGTTTCATACGAGCCGAAATGTTCTCTCTTTTTCTTTAGTATTAAAAGTGATATTCTTCGCTGATGCGAAGAGTGATATTTCCCTTGCGGGAAGTGATATTGCAAGGGAAAGCCTTGCAGTGATATTCTATTCGCCAAAAAACTCGCGCAGCGAATATCACTGCGCAGCAATAGAACTCGCCGCAGGCGAATAGAGTTATGCGTGATACTCCGTTAAGAGTATCACGCATACGCGCAGCATCTGCTTTCTTCGTTTTTCGTTCGGTTATGCCGAAAGGAAGCAGCCCCTGCTTTTTTAGGAAGACATTTATTCCGCCATCATCTTTTTGGCAAACTCGGCAATCAGCTCGGCAGTTCCCTCGATCCCGAGGACGCTGCTGTTGACGGCAAGATGGTAATTGTCATATTTGCCCCACTTGCTCCCCGTATAAAAGTTATAGTAGGAGGAGCGGCGGCGGTCGGTTTTGTTCATCAGATCGAGCGCCTGCGACTCGGTCGTTCCCTGGTGGCGTGCCATGATGCGTTCCTTGCGGTGCGCGGTATCGCCGTAAATAAAGATGGAAAGACGGCAGGGATGCTCGCGGAGCACGTAGTCACCGCAGCGGCCGATCACGACGCAGCTTCCCTCGGCGGCAACGCGGCGGATCACGTCGGATTGGAGAAGGAAGAGCTTGTCGTTGAGGGGCGGACGGTACCCGAAGCTCATTGCCGATCCAAAGAGGTTGGAGCCGAGCGCAAGCGTATAAAGCAGGCTGTTTGCGGCAGACTCGTCAGCCTTGGTTGCAACCTCGGAGTCGAGATTGCCCTCGCTTGCCGCCATGGTAATCAGCTCCTCGTCGTAATGCTTGATGTTGAGCTTCGCGGCAACGCGCTCACCGATCTCTCGGCCGCCGCTACCGTACTGACGTGCAATGGTAATGGCAATGTTTTTAGACATAACGGTTCCTTTCCTCGGTGCGCGCGGCACCGATCCTGACGAAATTTGCTTTACTTGAGTATAGTATAGCACAAAATTTTTGCGGTGTAAAGAGGGCAATTCGTACATTTTTTCAAAGACGGGCGTTTTTTGCTTGCAAGAATGGCAAGACTGTGATAGAATATAGGCAGAAAGACCAATTGGAGGCACATCATGTATTTGACCGTACCGTCATGCATTTCCAAGATTGATGCATACGCAGCACGCGAGTTGAGGATCCCCGTTATTCGCCTGATGGGGAATGCAGGTCGCGCGCTTGCCGATGCGATTTCGGCAAGGCTTCCCGAAAAATCAAGGATTGTCATCCTGGCGGGTCCCGGCAACAACGGCGGCGACGGATATGCCGCGGCACTTTTTCTCGCCGAGCGAGGATATGCGACCGAGGTCATTGACGTGCTTTCGGCGAGTCATAAATCGGCGGCAACCCTCTATTATGCCGCCCTTTACGCCCGTGCGGGTGGAAAGAGCACGCCGCTTGGCGAGCTCTCGGACGAGGCGCTCGACCGATGCCTGTCCGGTGCCGCGTCGGTGGTGGACGCCATTTTCGGTACCGGCGCACGGCTGACACTCTCCGAGGAGATCGCCTCGTTGCTTTGCCGTCTCTCCTCGCTGCCGCAGGGGGTGCTTCGGGTGGCGGCGGATCTTCCGACCGGCGTTGACGGCGACAGCGGCAGAGTTGGGGAGATCTGCTTTACGGCAGATTTGACCGTTAGCTTTGCCGTCGGCAAGCGCGGAATGTACGCCTATCCCGCGCGCGGCCATTGCGGAGAGATCGTTCTCTCGGACATCGGACTTGATCTGGCTCGGATCGAGCGGGCGTTCCCCTCGAACGACCGCTTGCTCGACGCCGCGCTTGCCGCGACCCTTTTGCCGAAGCGGCTTGCGAATACGCACAAGGGGAGCTATGGCAGATTGCTTGTTCTCGCCGGCTCGCGCTCCTATCGCGGCGCGGCCGTTCTCGCAAGCGAGGCGGCGCTTCGCTCGGGAATCGGACTTGCAACGCTTGCCTCGCACGAATCGGTGACCGACCTTGCCGTTTCACGGCTTCCCGAGCTTGTCGTCATGCCGACGCAGGATCTTGATCGGCTTGACCGCGAGCATACCAAGGCGATCTATGAGGCGGCGGATAAATCGAGCTGTATTCTCATCGGTCCCGGCTCGGGGGTGTCAAACTCGCTCTGCTGCCTGATCTGGGAGCTGATGAGCCGCCCCGGAGCGCCTCTTGTCATTGACGCCGACGGACTCAACTCTCTTGCCATGCACCACAGCGAGAGCCTCTCCCGTCTCGGCTCGTCGAAGCGAACCGTCATTTTAACGCCGCATCCTCTTGAGCTTGCAAGGCTTAACGATCTGACGGTCGGCGACGTGCAGGCTGACCGCATCGGCTCGTCGCTCCGTTTTGCCGAGCTGAGCCGTGCAACCGTCGTTTTAAAGGGAGCGGGAACGGTGATTGCTTCGGGTGACGGTGCTCTTTCCATCAACTCGAGCGGAAGCCCCGCGCTCTCGAAGGCGGGAAGCGGCGACGTTTTGGCAGGCTCGATTGCCGCCTTTCTCGCGCAAGGGCTTTCGGCACACGATGCCGCATCGCTTGCGGTCTATCTCCACGGCGCGGCGGGCGACCGCCTCTCCGAGGAATTTTCGGAATACGGCGTGCTCGCCTCCCAGCTTCCCGCTATGATGGCGCGGGAGATGCGAGCGCTTGAGCGCCTGCGCGACGGAGAGACCGAATGAGCGATAAAACGAAAATGAACAGCCGCGAGCGGCTGATTCTCTCGGGGCTTCGCCTCATCAGCGAAAATGGCGTTTCGGCGTTTTCGCTCCGTGCCGTTGCCGCCGATTGCGGTCTTTCCTGCGCTGCACCCTATCGTCACTTTAAGAATAAGGACGATCTTCTGCTCGCCATCTTACGCTATATTCATGACGCCTGGCATAAGGTGCAGAGCGAGATCATCGCCGAGGAGCGCGACGTGCGGCGCTGCTTGACGCGGATCTGTATCGCCTACATCCGTTTTCTCGTTGACAATCCCAGCTTCCGTTCCGTCGTTATGTCGGGCGATCGCGGGATGCCCCCCGCGCAAAGGCAGCTGATGGGCAAGCTCAGCGAGCGTACCATGCATCTCATTCACGCGTACGTTGCCGACGCCGGGATGACCGAGGAGGCGGCGCATCGAAAGACCAGCCTGATCCGCGCGTTGCTCTACGGCTATTCCTTTATGCTCTCAAACGGGGAGCTTCCCGAAACCGACGACTCCTTTGCGCTGATCGAGCGGGTTGTTTCGCGCGAGTTTGACCTCTCCTGACCGCCGTTTACTCGTCGCCGAGCCGAGGCGGTCGAAATTTCGGAAAATACGCTACGTGGTTTTAAAAAACAGATAAAGCGGAAAGCAAAAACCGAAAAAACTGTTGACAAAACTACCGAATTGTGCTATAATACGTGAGGTTAACGCTGTTAACTCACCCCCGAGGCTCGGAATGGGATCGAGGGATTCATCGATATATGGAAAGGAATTTACGCATGGGGTACCGTATTGTAACCGACTCGGGCTCGGATCTCTCTCCTCGCATGGTTGAGGAGCTTGGGGTAGATCTGATTCCGCTTCATTCGATTATGAAAAGCTCGAAGGGAGACGAGACCCTCGATGGGAATACGATTGCTCTCTCCGACGTATACGCGCTGCTTCGTCAGCGCTACAGCGCAACCACCTCGGCGGTTAACGTCGATGCCTTTACCGAGGCGTTTGAAGCGATTTTGAAGGCAGGGGAGGACGTCCTGTACGTCGGACTTTCCTCGGGCCTTTCGGCAACCTTCCACGCATCCGAGCTTGCCGCGGAGGATCTTCGCGAGAAGTATCCCGAGCGCAGGATTGTCGTCGTGGATACCCTTGCGGCATCGCTTGGGCACGGAATGCTCGTTTACCTTGCCGTGCAGAAGAAAAACGAGGGCAAGTCGATTGACGAGGTTCGCGATTATTTGAATGAGGCGATTCCGCACGCCTGCCATTGGTTCACGGTGGATGATCTCTTCTTCTTAAAGCGCGGCGGCCGCGTTTCCGCCACCACCGCCATCGTCGGAACGGCGCTCGGCATCAAGCCCGTGATGCACGTGGACGACGAGGGACACCTCGTCAAAAAGGAGATTGCGCGGGGACGTAAGAAGTCGCTTGCGGCACTCTTTGAGAAGATGAAGAAAACGGTCGTTTCCCCCGAGACTCAGACCGTCTTTATCAGTCACGGAGACTGTCTTGCCGATGCCGAATACCTTGCCGATCTGATCCGAAAGGAGATCCCGGTCAAGGAGATCGTCATCGACTATATCGGATCGGTGATCGGTACGCATTCCGGCCCCGGTACGGTTGCGCTTTTCTATCTTGGAACGCACAGATAATTATAACAAAGAGAACACGGAGAGAACCTGGAGATTATTATGAAAATCACGGGAAAACAGTTCCGCTCGATGGTTGTTTCGGCAGCAAACGCCCTTGATAACAACCAGAGCAAGATCAACGACATGAACGTTTTTCCGGTCCCCGACGGGGATACCGGACTGAACATGAGCATGACCCTGTCGACCGTTACCGAGTCGAAGGGGGAGGAGAGCATCGGCGAGGCGGCAAGCGCCATTGCCGGCGCCGCACTCCGCTCGGCAAGAGGAAACTCGGGTGTTATTCTCTCGCTTTTCTTCAGAGGAGTGGGGAAGGCGCTGAAGGGGGTTGAGAAGGCCGATACGGTCGATCTCGCGCGCGGCTTCCGCGGCGGAGCCACCGAGGCGTACCGCGCCGTTTCCAATCCCACCGAGGGAACCATTCTGACCGTTATGCGCGTTTGCGCCGAGGAGGCGGAGCGTCTGGTTGACGAGAAGGGGAATCTTCCGCTCGACGGCTTTATGGATCGCCTGCACCGCAAGGCAAAGGAGACGCTGGCAAAGACCCCCGATATGCTTCCGCAGCTGAAGCAGGCGGGCGTGGTGGATGCGGGCGGTATGGGCTTTGTCGTCGTGCTCGGCGGCATGATCCTTGCCCTCAAGGGAAAGCCGGTTGCCAAAAAGAAGAAGGCATCGGCAGGCGAGGGCGCGGTGTTCGAGAACTTCAATACCGAGGATATCGTATTCCCCTACTGCACCGAGTGTATCGTTACCAAAAGCGACGAGTACAAGGGCGAGGGGACGGCAGGTGCGCTGCGCGAGTTCGTTCTGAACGCGGGCGACAGTGCCGTTTTCGTTGACGACGAGGAGATCATCAAGCTTCACGTGCATACCTGCGACCCCGGAAAGGTGCTTTCCGAGGCACTCAAGTTCGGCTCGCTCTTTACCGTTAAGATCGAGAATATGCGCGAGCAGCACACCGGTCTTGTCGCAGGCAAGGACGAGCCGAAAAAGAGCCGTCCCGAGAAGACCGAGGAGGTTCGTGAGGCAAAGCCCGAGAAGGAGTACGGCTTCGTTTCGGTCTGTACGGGAGACGGGATCACAACCGTGTTCCGTGATCTTGGCGCCGATTCGATCGTCGTCGGGGGACAAACGATGAATCCCAGCACCAGCGACGTTCTCGCGGCGATCGCCAAAACGCCGAGCCGCGTGGTATTCGTTCTCCCGAACAACAAGAACATCTGCATGGTTGCCCAGCAGGCCGCTTTGATCGAGAAGAAGAAGCAGGTCGTCGTGATTCCTACCCATTCGATTCAGGAGGGAACCGCCGTCATGATGGCGTTCGATCCCGATGCCGAGCTTTCGGTCAACGTGGAGGCGATGAACGCCGCCCGTGAATCGGTCGTATCCATCTCGCTTACCCATGCAGTGCGTGATTCGGTCGTCTCGGGTGAGGCGGTCAAGGCAGGCGAGGCGCTCGGACTTGTGAAGGGCAAGATCCGTTGCCACGATATGAGCAACGCCGAGTGCATCCGCGGTTTGTGCGATTATATGCGCGACGCAAGCTTCCTGACGGTCTTCAGGGGTTCTGACGTCTCGGATGAGTACGCATCCGCGATTGAGGAGCTGCTTGTAGCCGAGCTCGGCGATAGCGTCGAGATTCTCGTCGTCGAGGGCGGTCAGCCGCTGTACGACTTCCTGATCTCGGCAGAATGATCGGATTAAGCATCACTTAAAATAGAAAAGCAGGTGTCTCAAAAGCGAATTTGCATTTGAGACAGCCGCCTTTTCGTTTCTTGATCAGGAGAGATACGCCATCAGATTCGAGAGCATCTCGGCGGCGTCTCCTCGGGTGAGAGGGGCGGTTGCATCAATCCCTCCGCTTTCGGTGAGGGTGAGCAGTCCGAGCTCGTAGGCGGTGTAAACGGCAGCCTCGGCGCGTGCGGGAATCGCATCGGCATCGGCAAAGACCGAAAGCGCAGACGGCTCTCTTGTCGAATCGAGAATTTTGGAGACGATCACGGCGGCATCGGCTCGCGTGACGGTTTTCGTCACGTCAAGCACCAGACCCCCATCAAGGAGCTCGCCGATCACGTACCCCTCGCGCTGTGCGCGTGCGATATATCCGCGCTGTGCGATCGGGATCTCGTCGTTGTTGTCGAAGAAGGTATCGCGCGAGAGCGGACGGATGCCCGCTGCCTTCATGACCATGACGAGGAAATCGGTGATGGTGACCTCGCGGTTCGGATGGAAGTATCTTTGATCCCCCACCAGCTCGCTTTGCATGATCTCCTTTGCCTCAAGCGAAAGCGCGGCGGCGTAGGTGCCGTCCTTCTCCATATCGGCGTAGGTGTGCTCGAGAGCGCGCCTTGAGACGGTTACCGAAACCGTCGCTTCCTTGGAATAGTTTCCGTAGTAGTCACGCGCGACGTACGAGAAGCTGTCCTCTCCCGTATACCCCTCGCTTGGGAGATAACGGTAGGTTCCTGCCTCGGCATCGGTTAAAAGAAGCGCGCCGTGCTTCGGATATTCGGTGATGAGATAGGTGAGGGCATCTCCCTCGGGGTCGTATGCCGAAAGGCGCCCCGATGCCGAAAGCCCCGTTTGAGTTGATGCCGAGAGCAGGGCAGAGGTCAGATGCGTAACGCTCGGTGAATAGTTCATTTCCTCGGCAAAGCGGATGATGCACTTTGATTCCCCGATGCCGACGCCGTCTGCCTTGAAGGTGAAGCCGCATTCGGTCAGGGTCGGTACCGCAGGCGTAAAGGTCAGCGACGAGAGCTCGCGGCGCGAGATTCTCTGCCCCTCACAAACGGCGGTCTCCCCGAGCGTCAGGCGCCCCTCCTCGGGCTTCGGAAGCGAGGTGATCTCGATCGCGCGGATTCCGTGCACCCCCAGCGCCGCGTCAAAATCGGTCGGAGAGAAAACGACGGCGCGTCCGCGAAGTCCACCCTTGACGAGCTCGCTTGACGGCGCCAGCACTCCGATCGAAAGAGGCTCTCTTTGGGCGCTTGTCACAGAGAGCGAAAGAGGAGTGACGAGCGAAAGGATCGCCGCCGCGCAAACAAGGCGGGTTTTGATGGTTTTCATGGTTGCATTCCTTTCTTTTTTTGGTTGCAAAATCATTCTTTCCCGTTTCTGACCGTTTATGCAAAAAAGTGTGTTCCGAGGGCAAGACGGGGGAAAAAAGGTCATCCCCCATGCGCGGCACGCATGGGGGATGACCTTTTTTTGAATGAATCTTATTTGAATTTCACGAGGATCGCGCTGTTGGGGCGGAGAACGATATCGCCGCCGGTATATAGCTCCATCGTTGCGTCGTGCGAGTCGTCAAGGCGCAGGAGATACTCGGGCGACAGAGACGTACCAAAGGCCTCAAGCGAAACGCGCTTGTCTTCGTTGAGACCGTCGTCATGGCAGTAGTAGGCGAGCATCACGGCCCCCTCCTTCTCCCCGATCGCGCCGACCGCCGAAACGCTGTCGTCGTCAGAGGAGATTTTGACCTCGCGTCCGAGTCGGTAGAGGCTTGAGAACATGGGGAACACGAAGTAAGGCTTGAGCGGACCCTCATGATAGAAATCGAACAGTCCGTTCCAAATCGTATTCGTTCTTGCATCGTAATACATCAGCATATCGACGCATCCCACTGCTTGAGAGCGGAGCATGACGTCGGCAACGAAGGCGGCGCCCTTCACGTTGCGGATCGTGTCGGTGGTATAGCGGAAGTTGATCCGCCAATCAAGGACGTAGTTCCATTCGTTGCAGATGCTCTCGGCTTTGGTGAAGCCGTACCGATCGAGCATCGCGCGCGCGGTTTTTGCATACTCAACGATCTTGGTCGGACGGTGGGCGTAGATATGCCAGGAGAAGAAATCGAGCGGCACATCGTTTTCCTTGCAGTAAGCGAGAAACTCCTCGCACCAGGGCTTGAGCGACGAGACGGCGGGACCGCCGATCAAAAGATCGGGGAAGCGACCCTTGAGGTACTTTGCGGCAACCTTGTAGAACTCAAAGAACTCTGCCTGCGTACCGCCCCATGTGCGCTTGTTCTGCGCGTCGTCGGGATCAAGATCCGGCTCGTTCCAGATCTCCCAGTAGCGGATACCGAGGTGATGACCGTCGGCCCAGCCCTCGTTTAAATGGCGGATAATATGCTCGCAGATTACCGCCCACTTCTGATTATCCTTCGGCGGAATCGTTCCGTATTTTTTCGTCTCATGCTCGATACGGTGCCCGAGGCGGTAGAAGATCTCGGTTCCTGCCTTGAGCGTACGAAGGATATACTCGTCGGTATGTACGAAATCGTAAGCCGCGGGATCGTCGGGATCGGCATCAAAGTCGCGGAAGATCTCCATCACGTCGATCGTATGCGGTCCGCCGTAGGCAGGAGCGAAGGAGGCATCGTGCGTTCTGGCAAAGGGGATCCCCGCCGCCGCATAGTCGTGGAAGGTCGAGCGGCTCGGACCGTTGTTGACCGCCTGCATCGGGCGGATTTTTCCAATCTCCTGATCAAAATGGATCTGTACGTTCATATCGGAAAACCTCCAAATCTGTTCTGTTTTCATCGTCGTGAATAGAATAGCATATTTTGCTTAAAAATGCAAGGGAAAATTGTGAAAAAAGCAAAATTTCGGAGATGCTATTTCGGCATTCTGGGGATAAGCCGCACAGCGAGAGCACCAATGGCAATTCCCGTGAGGAATCCCGCGGCAACGAGAACCGGAAGATAGTAGAGAAGTCGGGGTGTTTCGGTCACAAGGCAGGCAACGCCGAGCTGACCGATCACGTGCAGCATTCCGCCAAGGGTTGACGCGGAGATCGGCGAGAAGGAAAGCCGCCTTAGCAGGAGCATTCCGAGGAAGGCAAGCACGCCTCCGACAAGCGAGTAAAGCAGCGAGAAGGGCGAGCCGAAGAGCAGAGCCGCAAGGCAGATGCGAAGGACCGAAACGACCGCCGCATAGGAGACACCGTAGGTATAAAGAAGGAGAAGGGTTGCGAGATTGGCAAGCCCGAGCTTGACGCCGGGGATCGGAATCAGAAAGCCGAGCACCGCCTCAAGGTAAGAGAGGATCAGCGCCGCCGCCGTCAGGGTTGCCGCCGTTGCCAGGCGAATATTTCTTTTGTGTGTCGATCTCATTGTCCGTTCTCCTTCAGATAGACGACGACCGAGTGGGGCAAGCAGGCGATCATGCGGAGATTGATGGGCGTATCGGGCGAGATTGTGCCATGGCGCACACAGTCGTGCCCGGGGCAATCGGCATCTTCAATCGAGGCTTTCCCATCCCGGATGACGAGAAGATTATAGCCCCCGTCGCCCTCGATGCGAAGGCTCGCGTCCTCGTTCAGCGGAAGCGTCGCGTAGACCTCGCCCCGCACCTCGACCACCACCAGAGTGCCGTCGCCGCCCTGCATGCCACTCAAAAAATAAAGAGCAAGGGCAAGGAGCACAGACGAAAGAAGCACGAGCATGAGGTTTCGCTCGCGCCGTTTGCTTTTCTCTGCCATCGCGGCAATTCCTTTCCTGTCAGTTGTTTTCGCCTCTCGGGAATCCGGGGGTTGAGAGAATCTCGCCCTCGGGGGAGATCCAGAGCGCCTCAATCTCGCCGATGCGCTCGATCATCATGACTGCATCCTCATAATCGAGCATGAAAAGTGCCGTCGAGAGGGCATCGGCAAGCGCCGAATCCTCGGTCAGGACCGAGACCGATGCCCATTTCGTTGCGGGCATTGCCGTTTCGGGATCAATCAGATGGTGGTAGCGAATACCGTCCACCGTATAGAAGCGTTCGTAATTTCCGCTCGTGACGAGCGAGCCGCTTTGCATCTCAAAGCGGAGCTTCACGCAGCTGCCCTCGGGATCGCGAATGCCGACCGTGCGGGGTGTCGTTCCCACCAGGCGCAGGTTGCCGCCGACGTTGAGCGAAAAGTCGGTGAATCCCTCGTCAACGAGCGTGTCGGCGATTCGCTCGACCGCGTATCCCTTGGCGATCGCGCCGACGTCCACCGAGGCCTCGGGATCAGTGAGGTATGCGGTTCCCGCCGCCCTGTCCAAAACGAGAAGCTCGGGCGCGGTATGCAGGCTCGCCTCGGCAAGCAGAGAGGGGTCAGGAATCGAATCGCCCGCCGTTCGGTAATCGTGCCAAATCGAAAGGACAGCGCCGTAGGTAATGCGGCAGGCGCCCTCGGTCTGCTCGTCGATCCGAAGCCCATAGGCAAGAAGCGAAAGAATTTCGGGATCGAGCGAAACGGGGGCGATCCCCGCCATATCGTTTAATGTTTTGAGGTTGCTTGTTCCGACGTAACTGTGATAGATGTCAAAAAGTCTGTGATAGTGCGAAAGCAGCTGTGAGACGCGAGTCGAGAAGCGCTCGGCATCCCCCTCGGTTCCGTAGCAGGTAACGGTCGTGACGGTACCAAAGCTTCCGTAAAAGGTAAAGCTGCGAAGCTCGCGCCGTTCTCCGCAGGATGAGAGGGAAAGCAAAAGAAGGATCGCGAGCAAAAGCGCGATCGCGATCCTTCTTTTCAAGGTGTTCGGAAAATGCATTACTCAGCAGCTGCGGCGGTTGCGGCGGCGACCGAAACGGCGATATAGCCGGAGATGCCCATGGTGCAGCCCGAAAGCAGAGCATCCTCGGTGGGATAGCCGTTTGCAACACCGATTGCACCGATCTCGGTAGCGGTCTTGCCGACCAGGTACTCGCAGAAGTTCTCTGCCTGCTCGAACCATTCGAGTCCGATGCCCGAAGCACCCTTCATGTTGTAGTCGTAGCCGAGCTCGCGCTTGGTCTTGGCGGCGGCGGGAGCAACGAGTGCGTCGGTAGCGTTAAACTCGCGCGCAAGACCCTTAAACGAGTCAAGAGCTGCAGCCGAGGTTTTGCCGTTGGCATCGAGTGCAATTGCGGCAAAGTCAACGTCAGCCGAGATCTTGCCGTTCGTCTCTGCGAGCGCATCGGCATCCGCGGTCGAAAGCGTACCCTTGAGAGCAACGCCGGGCTTATCTGCCTTCTTGCAGGGCGCCTCGGCGGTCTTTGCGGCATAAGCGATCGCCTTGAGCATGGCAGCCTCCTCCTCGGCGGTCTCGGCGGTGATGAGCGCCTCGATCTCGCTTGCGGTCTTGCCGACAACGTCGGTCGAAAGCTCGCTGATCATAGCGTCAAAGTCGGCTCCGCCCATCGCAGCTGCCGAATCCACAGACTGCTTCGAGCCTTCAACGACCGTGCCGCCGTTAATGGCAGCACGCGCCATATAAGCGTCAACGTCGATCGCGATCACGGCGTCGGTTTCACCGTCAACGACGGCAGCCGCTGCGAAAACACAGATCATCGGCATGGCGCCCATGTCCTGGTTGACGACCTCGTGACCAAGGCCGAGGTATGCTTCCGCCTTCTCCTTGCCTCCGCAGGAGAAGAGCGAAACGAGAAGAATCGAGAGAACGAGAAGCGAAAGAATCTTTTTCATGATGGTTCCCTTTCTGTGTTATTTAGTTTTTATTTATTTCTTTACCCTAACGAGTACCATTATACCACATTGTTAGAAAAATGTCAAGGCTTGCTTGAAAATTTCGGCACCCCTCTTTACAAGCTGCGCCGGGTGTGCTATCATGATGGTAACGAACTGTGACGGGAGGCATTTATGCAGGAAATCGTTTCGGTTTCAAACCTGAAAAAGACCTTTTGTCTGTCCAAAAAACAGCAGAAGATCGAAAAGACGGGAGAGCGCGTGCGAACGGCGGTAGCCGGGCTCTCCTTTTCGGCGTATCGCGGTGAGATCTTCGGGCTTCTCGGGCCGAACGGAGCGGGGAAGACGACCACGCTTCGTATGCTCGCAACGCTCATCCGCCCCGACTCGGGGGATGCCGTGATCGACGGCGAGAGCATCGTTTCGAGCCCCGAGGCGGTGCGCGCGCGTATCGGCTTTCTGACGAGCGAGCTGAAGCTCGAGGAGTATTTTACGCCGCGCTATCTTTTTGATTTCTTTGCCTCGCTGCACGGACTTTCCGAGCAGCTCTGCGCGGCACGGCGGAGCGCGCTCTTTTCGCGCTTTGGCATCGACGCCTTCGCCGAGGTAAAGGTGGCGAACCTCTCGACCGGCATGAAGCAAAAGCTCTCGCTCGTCATCTCGATCGTGCACGATCCCGACGTCATCATCTTCGACGAGCCGACCAACGGGCTTGACGTTCTGACGGCGCGTGTCGTGACCGATTTTCTTGCCGAGCTTCGCGCTGGGGGCAAGACGGTGATTTTGTCCACGCACATCTTCAGCCTCGTCGAGCGGCTCTGCGATCGCGTGGGCGTCATCATCGACGGAAGGCTGTGCGCGCTCGGTACGCTTGACGAGGTACGGGGCGGTGCATCGCTTGAGGACGCCTTCTTCGAGCTGTACCGCACGGTAAAGGGGGGAGAAGAGTCATGAAGAGACAAAACGGTCATCCGACCGTCAGAATCATCCGTAAGGAGCTGTTCCGTTTTCTGACCGATAAGAAAATCCTCGTTTCGATCCTGCTCCCCGGCGTGCTGATCTTTGCCCTCTATTCCCTGATGGGAGACGCGCTTTCCTCGGGCTTCGGGGAGGAGACGGCGAGCGAGCTTACCGTTGCCGCCGTCGGGGAGACGGCGGTGCTCGATGCCCTTGCCGAGGCGCACGCGGCATCGGGCGGAAGCCCGATTCTGACCGTCGTTTCGGCGGAGCAGTCCGATGCGGCGCTCCGCGAGCTGCTGTCGGAGGGCGAGATTGATCTGATTGCCTACGTACCGAGCGGCTTTTCCTCGGTTGCAGGTCCTGCGGTGGGAGAGGCGCCCGAGATCAGACTCTATTTCGATTCGGCTCGAGGCGCATCGGGCGAGGCGTACGCGCTCGTGCTTGCGCTTCTCGACGCTTATGAAAGCAGTCTCTCCAATTGCTTTGACGTGAACCAAACCGTGGACCGCTACGATCTTGCCGATGCGTCGGAGCTTTCGGCAACCGTCTATTCGATGATGATGCCGATGCTGCTCGTCATGCTGCTCTTCTCGGGCTGTATGTCGGCGGCGCCCGAGTCCATCGCGGGCGAAAAGGAGCGCGGAACGATCGCAACCCTGCTGATTACGCCGATGAAGCGAAGCCATCTTGCCGTCGGAAAGGTCGTCGGCTGCTCGGTAACGGCTCTCCTCAGCGGTCTGTCAAGCTTTATCGGCGTTATGCTCTCGCTCCCGAGGCTCATGGGGGAGGAGCTTGCCGAGGGGGCTTCCTACGGCGTGACAGACTATCTTCTCATCCTTGCCGTTATGCTCTCAACCGTGCTGCTCTTCGTCTCCCTGATCTCGGTGCTCTCGGCGCTTGCCTCGAGCGTCAAGGAGGCCTCCACCATGCTTCTGCCCGTCATGATTTTGGTCATGGGAGTTGGCGTTTCAGGCATGTTTGCAGGATCTCTGCCAAGCACCCCCGCGTTTTTCCTTATTCCGATCTACGGAAGCGTCGAGGCACTCTCCTCTGTCTTTTCCTATTCGGTTGAGCCGATTTCGATTCTGCTGACCGTTCTCTCCAACCTTGCTTCGGCGCTCCTTCTGACGCTGCTTCTGACACGGATGTTCTCGAGCGAGCGCGTTATGTTCCGACGCTGAAATCGGTATCGCTTGAGACACTGCTTCGCGTGGTGCTCCGCTTGGGGCATCACGCGGCTTTTTTTGGGGGCGGTTTTGAGCTTTTCTATTGACAAAAGCGGTCGAATCCTGTATAATGATTGTAGCGAATGCTACAGATTTTTCACGCATGGCATTCCTGCGAGCATATTTTGAAAGGATGACTGATACCATGAATTGGACACCGAAAAGCGGCAAGGAAATCGAGGCACGCGTTTTGAGAAGACTCTGTACCTTCTTCGATCGGCTCAGCGAGGCGTATCCGGACCGTGTCGTGATTCATTTCAACCGCGATTTTAAGAAGCTCGCCGAGCGCGGTACCGAGCTCCGCCGCCTGTCGGGGTACGGTGAGGATAACGCCGCCTTTTTTGCCGATTTCGGCTTTACCTATATCAACGCGCTGCAAAAGCAGGCGGAGAGCCACGGTACCTATGAGGAGCTCGTTCTCCGTCTTCAGGCTGCCTATCCCGACGGGATCGTCAATCTTTACGAGGCGGAGCCGTTCCGTGCAGATCTTTCCTACTTTGCGCGCAAGAAGCGCCGTACCGCCAAGCATATCCTTCGCCAGGCAGGAGTGCTCCGCGACCGAAAGGAAGCGAGGGCTGCCAAGGCAACCGAGCTGAGCACGGCGCAGACGCCCGAGACGGATTTCGCCGCCGAGGCTCCCGTTGCCGCTGCCGAGGCTCCCGCCGCCGAAGAGAGCTCTGCCGCAACCGACCGCCGCGAGGCATTGCTGCGAGAGCTTGAGGAGCAGAAGCAGATCCTTTCCGCCAACCGCGGTTTGAAGGGACTGTTCGGACGCGGTGCCAAGCTTCGCCGCGCCGCCCGGTCAAGGATCGAGCAGCTGCATACCGAGCTCGAGGAGCAATAATTCGCTTTCTGCGTTGTTAGGAGAATCCCCATGAACAAAAAAAGCATGGCAAAGACCGTACTTGATAAGGCCAAGACATTTTTTCAGGGAAGCGAGAGGACGCGCTACACGGCGCGCCTTTCCCTCGTTTCGCTTGCGGTTACGCTGCTTGTCGGCGCCGTCAGCTACTATCTGGCGCTCGTGCCGCTGAACCTGCACAGCACCGCCTTTTGGTGGTTCCTTTTCTGGCTTGCCTTCGTCTATACCGTTACGCTCTTTTCTCTCGGTGCCGTCGCTCGCCTTCGGGGCGGTGCTGTGCGTGTCCGTTCGGGCAAGCCCGGCGGAATGGGCTCGGTTCTCGTCGGCTTTCTTTGCGGTGCGACGCGCATCGGTCTTGCTCTGATGGCGCTCCCCGTCCTCGTTTTGCTGATCGGCTCGATCCTTTCCTCGACCTTCTTCCACGCAAGAGCGTATGCAGGGGTTATTGAGGTGAACGAAGCGGTTTTTCGGGAGGATATGCCCGAGTCGGATTCGGTTACCAACATCGCTCTGATGGACGGCGCCTCCGCTGTTATCATCGGAAACAAGAAGCTCGGAGAGCTTTCGCACGTCGTCTCGCAGTATGAGGTCGGCGAGCATTATACCCAGATCAACTACCACGGCGTTCCGAGGAAGGTCTCAAACCTTGAGCACGCCGATTTCTTCAAATGGTTCAATAACCGCAACAAGGGCATTCCCGGGTACGTTATGGTCGATCCGGTCAACGCAACGGCAGATTACGTCGAGTTTTTCGAGCCGATCCGATACGTCGAGAGCGCCTATTTCGGAGACGATCTCGGGAGAAAGCTCCGTTTCTCCTATCCCACCAAGATCTTTGGCTCAACCCGATTTGAGATTGATGAGAGCGGAAACCCCCGTTATATCGTTGCCTGTATGGCACCTAAGGTCGGTTTGTTCGGCGCAATGGACGTGTGTGAGGTCATCGTCTTTAACCCCATCGACGGCTCCTCGGAGATCTACGATATCGAGGATGCGCCGAGCTGGATCGACGCCGCCATCGACGGCGATCTCGCGATCAAAAAGTACGATTGGTTCGGTAAGCTCTCGGGCGGCTTTTGGAACAGTATCATCGGAAACGTGGACTGCAAGAGAGCGACCGACGATTACGGCTACATTGCCATCGGCGACGATATCTGGTACTACACGGGTGTCACCTCTCTGACCAGCGACGAGAGCAACATCGGCTTTATGCTCTGCAATGCCCGAACGGGGGAGTACAAATACTATCAGGTTGCGGGAGCGGACGAGGCGGCGGCAATGGGCTCGGCCGAGGGAAAACTCCAGCACATGGGCTATCGGGCATCCTTTCCGGCGCTCATCAACGTCGGCGGCAGTGCCACCTACGTGATGGTCCTGAAGGACAACAGCGGCCTTGTCAAGAGTTATGCGCTCGTCAACGTTGAGCATTACGAGATCGTTGCGACGGGAGATACGCAGGCGGCGGCGTTTGCCGAGTACCGCAGGCTGCTTTCGTCGAGCGGTACGATTGAGGGAACGGGGAACGAGTATACCGTCACGGTCGATCGAATTTCCGATTACGTCCGCGGCGGCGAAACCGTCCTCTATTTCTACGCAAGCGACGGCGTGGTTTACTCGGCAACCCTTTCCGACGACGAGAGCCTTGTTTTGATTTGTGAGGGCGAGGTTGTGACCTTCCTTGCCGAGGAAACGGCAACCGAGGGCATCCGCCGCATCATTTCCTACACCAAATAGCAAAGGAGAGCATCCCATGGGTATTATCAAAGCGTTTTTCGGCGCCGTCGGCGGTGGGCTGGCGGATACCTGGCAGGAGGTTATTGAGGCGGACTCAATGAGTGACACCACCGTTTTTGCAAGGGGAGTCGCCGTCCGCGCGAGCGACCGCCGCTCGACCAACAAAAAGGGAACGAGGGATACCGTTTCAAACGGCTCGATCATCCACGTGTACGACAACCAGTGTATGCTGCTCGTGGACGGCGGCAAGGTCGTCGATTTCTCGGCAGAGCCGGGCTACTATAAGGTTGAGAATTCCTCTATGCCTTCGCTTTTTGCGGGGCAGCTCGGCTCATCGGTGCGCGAGAGCTTTTCGCGTATCAAGTACGGCGGCGTTCCGTCGGGTGCGCAGAGGGTTTATTTCATCAATTTGCAGGAGATCAAGGGGATCAAGTTCGGCACGCGAACGCCGGTCAGCTACTTCGACGCCTTCTACAACTCGGAGCTGTTTCTACGCGCCTTCGGGACCTATTCGATCCGTATCGTCGATCCTCTGAAGTTCTATGCCGAGGCGGTTTCGCGCGACCGCGACCGACTGGATATCAGCGATATCAACGAGCAGTATCTCGACGAGTTCCTCGAGGCTCTCGGTGCCGCGATCAACAGGATGTCGGCAGACGGCATCCGTATCTCCTACGTGCAGTCGAGGTCGCGCGAGCTTTCAAGCTATATGGCAAGCGAGCTCGACGAGAGCTTCCGCTCCATGCGTGGCTTTGAGGTGCAGTCGGTCGGAATCGCCAGCATCTCCTACGACGAGGAATCGAAAAAGCTCATCAATATGCGTAATCAAGGCGCGATGCTCGGTGATGCCGCCGTTCGGGAGGGCTACGTGCAGGGCGCGATGGCACGCGGCTTTGAGGCTGCCGGGAGTAACGGCGCCGGCTCTGCCGCCGCCTTCATGGGCATGGGGGTCGGCATGGGTGCCTCGGTCGGCTTCGGAGCCTTCTCCGAGACCAACCGCAGGCAAATGGAAAAGCAGACGGAGCAAAAGCCGCCGCTCGACGGTCTTTGGCTCTGCGGATGCGGCGCGAGTGTCAGCGGCAAATTCTGCTCCGAGTGCGGCGCAAGGCGCCCCGAGCCCGACGGTGGGTGGGTTTGTCCCGCCTGCGGCAAATCGGCGGTCGGCAGGTTCTGCTCCGAGTGCGGCGCAAAGCGCCCCGAGGGAGCGGGCAGCTGGCTTTGTTCTGAGTGCGGCACCGAAAACGATGGGAAGTTCTGCAGTCAGTGCGGCAAAAAAAGGGACTAAAGGCGCATGGATAAGACGAACGAGGCCTTGACCTATCAGTGTCCCGCCTGTTCTGCCGGGCTGTCCTTTGCCCCCGACAAGCAGCGCTTTTGCTGTGAATACTGTCTTTCCGAATATACCGAGACAGAGATTTCGGAGACCTTGGCGGCGCGTGCCGCCGAGGAGGAGGCAAGCCGTGCCGCCGAGGCGGCGGCGGAGGCGGGAGAGATCCCCGACGAGGAGTATTCGGCGAGCCTTGGGGCGTACGCCTGCTCGAGCTGCGGCGCCGAGGTGGTTTGCGACGAAACGACCGTTGCAACCGAATGCCCCTATTGCCACAGCCCCGTCATTTTAACGGGGCGCCTTTCGGGACAGCTCAGACCCCATAAGGTCATCCCCTTCCGCTTCGACCGCGAGGCGGCGCAGCAAAGATTCCGAGCGTTTTCCAAAAAAAAGTGGTTTGTGCCGCGCGACTTTCGAAGTGAGGCACAGCTTCGGCATCTTTCGGGCATTTACTACCCCTTTTGGTGTGCCGATGCCGATACCTCTGCCGATATGACGGCGCGCGCCACGCGCGTGCGAAGCTGGCGGCAGGGGGAGTACCGTTATACCGAAACCTCGCGCTTTCACGTCGTGCGCAAGGGCGATATCCATTTTGAGGATATCGTCACGCCCGCGCTCACCGAGGAGGATCGCGACATGATGGACGGCATTCTGCCGTACCCGTCCGATTCCCAGAAGGACTTTTCGGCGGCGTATCTTTCGGGCTTTCTTGCCAAGCGGCGCAACGTCGAAAAGGAAGCGGTCAGGGAAGCGGTACGAGAGCGCATGATCTCGTACGCCAAATCCCTTTTGCTCGGTACGGTCGGTCCCTATACCGCCGTGACGCCAACCGAGCCGCGCCTGCTGACCCATCGAATCCGCTGGGATTACACCCTGATGCCGGTCTGGCTGCTCACCTATTCGCGCCGCGGTAAGACCTATCCTTACGCGATGAACGGCTATACCGGAAAGGTCTACGGACGGTTTCCGATCAGCCGCGTGAAGCTCGTGCTGCTCGGGGTTGCCGTCGGTGCTGTTTTTGGCGTGCTTGCCGCGCTCTTTCACCGCTTCGTGCTGCCGTAAGGGGGAAAGAATGAAAAAGATCATACTATTGTCCCTCGTCCTTTGTCTTACGCTTCTTCCGTCGGCGCTTTCCGTCTCTGCCGAAGCTGCGGGGAGCGTTACCGTTCTGGATATCGCCGGGATGCTCAGCGATGACGAGGAGAGCAAGCTCAGATCGAATTTTGGAGAAAAACGGCACGGTACCGCGATGTATTTCGTAACGGCAAACCGACGGCTTCCGCTGTCCGCGGTTGAATCGATTTGCGGTATTACAGACGGAGTCTCGGCGGTCGTGCTCGTCGTTGACCGTGCCGATTCCACCTATTCCTACGAGCTGTTTACCTTCGGGCACGTTGACAGAGTGCTGTCGAACCGTGCCTGCAACGAGATTCTTGACGACGAGCGCCTTTACGGACTGATCAAAATGGGCTGCATCTATGACGGCGCCGCGCGCTTTTTGACGATCACAGAGGCGCGGATTGCGTCGGATTGGTACGAGCCCGGTGAGCGCTGCGGCGGCATTGGCGTATCAATCGCTGTCGGTGTCGTTACAGCCGTCCTTGCGGGCGGCGGCTCAGCACTCGGCGTGATGCTCCACTACCGGAAAAGGCGGCACGGCGCGAGCTATCCGCTGGATCGCTATGCCAATTTGCAGCTGACCTGCCGTGAGGATCGCTTCGTCGGCAGCTCGGTCACGCGCGTTCGCGTGCAGAGCGCAGGCTCGGGCGGCGGCGGTCGCAGCGGCGGCGGCAGAAGCCGCGGCAGACGGTAAGCCGAACGCACTCAAAAAAAGAGAGAGGCTTTAAAAACCTCTCTCTTTTTCGTTATCGGGCTTGTAAGCCGGGTTCTGTGAACACAAACGTGAGCCGCAGTCATCTATCTTTGCAGCGCGTCTCCGCGCTGCTCGGAGAAATTCTCCTGCCGCCATCGGGAATCAACGGCGGGCAGCCGCGTGGCAAATGCCACTCTCCCAAAGGCGTTGCTTCGGATAGGGTTTACATGAGTCCCATGTTACCATGGGCCTCGGTGAGCTCTTACCTCGCCTTTCCACCCTTACCGTCCAAAGGACGGCGGTATCTCTCTGTTGCACTTTCCCTAAGGTCACCCTCGGCGGACGTTATCCGTTATCCTGCCCTATGAAGCCCGGACTTTCCTCACGATACGACCTTTCGGCATAATATCGCGCGACTGCACCACCCGGTAACGTCTCTATTATACACGAATTTTTCGCTTTTGTCAATTCTTGCTGCGGCTTTTTCTGATACCGAGGATAAAGAGCACGAGCGAGAGGACAAGGAGCACGCCCGAGACGATCCCAACGATCATAAAGTCGATACCGCCGAGATAGGAGAGGGTGAACTCGCCGCTGTCGGGGTCCTGCATATTCTTGAAAACCGAAACGGTGTCAAAAACGAGTGCGCCGAGCAGGGAAAGCCCCGCGAAAAGGAAATAGAGCGGTGCGGTGCTTCCGCTCTCGGCGGCAATGCGTCTCGGAAGGGGACTCGTGAAATCAAGCGCCGATGCGAGATAGCCGAGCACGAGCAGCAAAACGACCGTCTCGGGGATCATGTAGGTGGCGTTATAGACGAAGGAGTAGGCAAGCGCAGCCTCGGTCGGAATCGAAAGTCCTGCCCAGACGGTTGCCCCCGAAATCACGTGACAGACGTAGCGAAGCAGACACGCGGCGAGTCCTCCCGAAAGCAGTGCAAGGCGACGGTCGCGAAGCCGACGGAAGAGTGAGGCAATACCGATCACGCCGAACGCCACGAGATAGTCAAGCAGGATGATCGCCAGAATCGACTGCCAGGACGTAAAGTAAGACAGATTTTTGAGTCCCAGAAGCTGCTGGACAACGCCGTAGACAAGACCCGAGCCAAAGCCGAAGGCCACGCCGTGCCGATAGGCAACGAGCAGGATCGGGAGCATCGAGGCAAGGGTGATCGAGCCGCCGTAGGGAAGCTCGGCGAGCTTAAAGATCGAAAGCACCGTTGCAAGAGAGATCATGACGGCACTCTCGACCAGCGCCCGAGTCCGACGGGCGCTCTGAGAGAAAGCTTGGTTCATAAAAGAACCTCCTTAAGAAAAAGATACCGCACGAAGATACTCCGTGCGGTTCTTTTCATATACAATACTGAAAATCTCCCTACGACGGCATTATCCGTATCAGGTTAAAGGGTCCGGATTTCTCCGTCTCAGCCGATTGGCGCCCCTGACTCGTATTCATTTGTGCGGTTCGGTTAGCATTGTAGCACGCGACGCGGGATTTGTCAAGCCCCAATTTAAAAAAATTATTTGACGGCGTCGACACTCTCGCGCTCAAATTGCTTTGTGTATAGCGTGTGGTAATAGCCGCGCCGCTCCATCAGCTCCCTGTGCGTGCCCATCTCGGCGATCTTTCCGTCCTTGACGGCGATGATCACGTCGGCGTCGCGCACCGTCGAGAGACGGTGGGCAATGACGAAGCTCGTTCTGCCCTGCGTGATTTGTCCGATCGCGCGCTGGATGATCTGTTCGGTGACCGAATCAATCGAGGAGGTTGCTTCGTCAAGCACCAGGATGCGGGGGTTTGCCAAAATAGCGCGCGCAAACGAGAGCAGCTGCTTTTCTCCCGTCGAGAGAAGATCTCCCCCCTCGCCGACCTCGCTGTCAAGTCCCTTGTCCATTTTCGCAACGATTTCGTCGGCGTGCACGATCTTCAGTGCCGCCATCATTTCTTCATCGGTCGCATCGGGGCGCCCGTAGAGGAGATTTTCGCGCACGCTGCCCGAAAAGAGCTGCGGCGTTTGCAGCACGTATCCGATCGAGGAGTGTAGCCAAAGCTGCGAGCGCTCGCGCGCGTCGCGTCCGTCGATCAGCACCCGTCCCTCCGTCGGCTCGTAGAAGCGGCAGACGAGGTTCACGAGCGTGCTCTTTCCGGCACCCGTTTCTCCGACGATGGCAACGGTAGAGCCCTTTGGCACATGGAGACTGAAATGCTCAAGCACCGTCTCCTTGCCGTCGGGATAGCGGAAGGTGACGTCGTCGAAGGCAACCTCTCCCTCAAGGGGCTCCCAATTCTCGCGCCTCGGCGAGAAGGTGTCCCCGTATTTGCGGATGACCTCGGGCGAGTCGAGCACGTCCGAGTCGGTTTCCATCAGGCGCGTGACGCGTTCGATGTTGACGCGCGTCGAAAAGAGGGCGGAGATCGCGTCAATGGTCCATTGCAGAGGCTCGACCATACCGAGCGCGTAGGACATAAAGACCTGGAGCGTGCCAAGGCGCATTTGACCTTCGAGCGTTAGCATTCCGCCGTACCGAAGCACGATTGCAAGCGCCGCAAAGGCAAAGAAGGAGACCGAGGAGGTGAGCAGCGCGCGCAGATGCATGGTCCTGACCGATGCGCGGCGCATTTTTTCGCTGTCTTTTCGGAAGTCCGAAAGGATTTTTTCCTCAATGCAGAGGGTTTTGACGGTCCTTGCTCCCGTGATGCCTTCGTTGTAGTTCCCCGTGATTTTGCCGTTCAGCTCGCGCAAATGACGGTTCATCGTCACAAGTCGCCTTTGACAAAGCGTAATGAGCAGCGCCGCGATCGGAAGAACCGCCAGCACCGCAAGCGCGGGGATCCATTCGAGAGAGAACATGACGGCAAGCGCGCCGACGATGTAGGTGACGTTCCAGATGCCGTCCATCATATACCACGAAACGAGCTCGCCGATTCTCGCCGTATCGCTCATCACGCGCGCGTGCAGGTATCCCACGCTGTTCTGATTGAAATAGGAGAAGGAAAGGGTTTGGAGCTTATCAAAGCAAGCGTCCTTGAGATCCCGTCCGACGAGCAGCTCAACGCGCGACGCCGTGTAGGTCGTCGTGCAGTTGACGGCAACCTGCGAGACGAGTGTCAGGAGATAGAGCAGGACGAAGTAGGGCAGCGTGCCGTGATCACCCGAGAGGATATAGCTGTCGATGGCGTATTGCTGAAAGAGCGGCAGGATGATGTCGATCGCGCTGCCGGCAATGCCGAGCGTGATCATGACGATCAGTCGCGGGATATAGGGACGAAGAAAGGGGGCGATCCTTCCGATACCGAAAAAGGGGAGCTTCGTTTCGCTTGAGCGGTTCTCGTTTTTCATCAGATCACCCCCTCCTCTCTGTTTTGCAGCAGATAGATTCGCCGGTATAGACCATCCTCTCTCTGCATCAACTCACGGTGAGAACCGAATTCTCGCACCGCGCCGTCCTCAAGCACCAGAATTCTGTCGGCTCCCGCGAGCGTCGAGGTACGGTGCGAGATGAGAAAGACGGTTGCATTCTCGAGCCTGTCGGTGAGAGCCGCGCGGATTTTTGCATCGGTTTCGGTGTCGAGTGCCGAGAGCGAATCGTCGAGGATCAGAATCGGCGTTTTCTTCATCAGCATCCGCGCGATTGCCGCGCGCTGCTTTTGTCCGCCCGACAGCGTTACGCCGCGTTCTCCGACCGGCGTTTTGAATCCATCGGTAAAATGTGCAATCGCTTCGTCAAGAGACGCGATGGCAGTTGCCTCGGCAAGTGCTGCTTCGTTTGGCTCGTCGAGCGCAATCGTCAGATTCTCCCCAAGCGAGCGCGAGAAGAGGAAGGGCTCCTGGAGCACGATGCCGATGCTCGAGCGAAGCGCGGGGAGAGAGACGTCGCGCAGGTCGACTCCCCCGACCGTTATTCTGCCCATTCCCTCGGGCAGCTCGAGCAGGCGGCAGAGCAGCTGCATCAGAGTTGTCTTTCCGGATCCCGTTCCGCCGAGGATGCCGATCGTCTCACCCGCCTCGGCGCGGAAGCTGATCTCCTTTAGGATCGGCTCGGCACCCGGATAAGCAAACGAGACACCCTCAAAGGCGACGGCGCCGCGGGGAAGCTCGGCAAGCGCATCCGCTCGGTCGCGCTCCTCGGGGGCATTCATCAGATAGGCAAGGCGCTCAAAGGAGACGCCCGCCTTGCTCATTTCCGAGATGACGCGGCCGAGCGAGCGGATCGGCCAGATCAGCATCGCGTTATAGGAGATAAAGGCGATGAACTCGCCCGCCGTCAGCTCGCCCTGATTTGCGGCGAGGACGCCGAGCGCGATGATGATCATAACCTGCAATCCCGAGATCAGATCGCCGATTCCCCAGAACGCCGAAAAGAGACGGGAAAGTCGGGAGTTCAGATGGGCAAACTCTTGATTTGCGGCCTTGAACTTCTCGCGCTCGGTCGATTCGCGGCCGAAGGCGCGCACGACGCGGATGCCCGAGATGTTCTCCTGTACGACGGCGGAGAGGCGGCTCTCGCTCTCGTCAACCTCGAGAAAGTGTCGGCTGATGCGTCTGTGAAAGAGCGCCGAATAGAGAATAATGATCGGGATAAAGACGGTTGCCGCGATCGAAAGACCCACGTGCATGCGGAACATAAAGGTGAGTCCGAGCGAGACGAGAATTACCGTGCGGATGATCGAGGTCAGCTGCTCGGAGAGAAAACGCATGACGGTGTTGACGTCGGAGGTGCATCTCTGAATGACGTCACCGGTTTTGTTCTGCATATGCCAGGAGATCGGCAGATGCATGAGCTTGTCAAAGAGGGTATCTCGCATCGTCTTGACAAGACGCTCGGCGCCCTTGGCGTTCTCAACGCGGAAGAGATAGCGAAGGATGACGGCGGGGAGCGAAACGGCAACGACCGCAAGGGCGGGTACAAGCAGGTTCCTTCTGAGTCTCCCAATGCCGCCGACGCGGTCGATCAGAGCCGCAACGGGAGGCGCAAGCTCGGCTTTCTCGCTTCCGATCACCGAGTCAACCGTAAAGGTGATGATCTTCGGCGTGATCATCTCAAGCAGCGTTGCGAAAACGACGAAGACGAGGGCGAGCGCAAAATGATGCAGGCTTCCGTGCAGGAAGCGGGCGAGCATCGCGCCGTTTTCGGAGGGGGTTCGATTGTTTTTTTTCATGTTATTTTCAAATAGATTCCGTCAAATGAGTGAGTGGACTAAAATAAGGGGGCATTGCCGCTCATGCGGCAACGCTCCCCTCTCGGATGGATGCAGCTTACTTATCCACGCGAAAATTCAGCGTGATCGCCTCGCGCGTCGGCTTCATCTGCGTGAGCTTGACGCCGGCTGCCGTCAGCATACGGCGCGAGACACGGGTCATTTCGGTATCTGCATATTTGTCCGAGAGATAGATGACCTCGCGGATCCCCGACTGAATGATCGCCTTGGCGCATTCGTTGCAGGGGAAGAGCCCGACGTAAAGCCGCGCTCCCGCGAGAGATTTTCCGCTTGCATTGAGGATGGCGTTGAGCTCGGCGTGCACGACGAAGGGATACTTCGTCTCGGAAGCACACGCACCCTCGCGTGCCCAGGGATACTCGTCGTCCGAGCACCCATAGGGAAATCCGTTATACCCGGTCGAAAGGATGCGGTTATTTGCGTCAACGATGCAGGCACCGACCTGTGTTCCGGGATCCTTTGAGCGCCCTGCCGCAAGCAGGGAAACCCCCATAAAGTACTCGTCCCAGGAAATATAGTCCTTGCGCTTCATCTTCGTTCTCCTTTCGGTATGACCGTGTTGATTTTCTTTGCCGTCCTCAGGCGAGGGGCGAAATGCCGAGCAGGGTACGGAGCAGATCCTTATGCTCCTCGGAGAGCGTGCTCGACGAGATGGCACTTTCGACGGTTGCCGCATCGGCATCGGGCAACTCGATCAGCGTCGGAATCTCGTCGCCGTCGGTGGGGATGAGGTCGAGCAGGAAGTCATTTTTGGCAACGCCGTTAACGATCAAGCTCGCTTCCGCCGCGGTGATCGGCTCGGCGCCGTCCTTTTCGATGACCGAGGCGATCGAATTCACGGCTTCTCCTGCCGCCGCAAGATCCATTTCGTCAAAATCAAGCTCCTCAAGCAGCTCGGAAACCTCGGGGGGGAGCTCGGAGCCCTCGCCGCCAAGGGAGGTGGCAAGCGAGCCGATCAGATCCTCGGCAAGATCCTTGGCATCTCCCGAGAGGCTGTCAATCGATTCGCCAATCTCAATCAGGGTATCTCCAACGCCCTTGAGAGCGTCGATGCGTTCCTCGGGCGTTGCATCCTCTGCCGTGATACCGCCGAGGCTGTCGGTCAGCTGCTCGGTCTTGCTTAGGATCGTGCCCGTTGCCGAGATGACGTCGCAGGCATCCTCGATCGAAACCTTGGTTCCGGTTTGCGACTTGGTCGAGGTGAGCAGATTAAAGAACCATCCGCCCGCCTTTTGATAGGCTCCGCCGGGGGCAGAGGCAAGATACTCGCCGACTCCGACTTCCTCGGGAATTTCAAAAAGGGGCTTCCCGTCCATTTCCACCTTTGAGAGCTTGTCGGTCTGCACGATCAGTCCCGTGATCGGCGCACAAACGACGAAGGCGATCAGTGCTCCCTGCAAAAGCCCGACGAGAGCTCCGATGCCGCGGCGGCGCTTTTTGCCCTTCTTGACGAAGATCTTGAGGATGGGGAAGATGATCAGCCACGAAATGAGGCGGATTACGATAAAGAGCAGGAAGAAGGCAACGAGCCCAACCGCGATCTCGGCAAGGGCAAGGCAAAGATTCTCCAGAGCCTCGGGCGTCTCGCCCTCGAAGGCATCGGCGAGCGTATTGCCGATGAAGGCGCGAACCGTTTGCGTCGTGCCGTCAAGCGAAACCTCAAGCCCGAGAACGGTATCGCAAACAATCGGGCGAAGCGCAAAGGCAAGCGCGACCGTCAGTACCAGAAGCGCCAGACGGAGCAACGCGCGGTTTCTGCCGCGCAGGCATCCGACGAGCATCCCGAAGAGCAGGGCAATCGCAGTAAAGCCCAAAATTCCAAGCGTTAAGTATCCCATGGTTTTTCTCCTTATGAATGAAATTGTTTGACAGTATCTCTTATTTCAATATTCTAACACTCAAACCGAAAAATGTCAATCACATTCGGAAAAAACGGCACCGTAAAAAAGGAAGAGGACTGTCTCAAGTGCGAATTGCATTTGAGACAGTCCCTTCTCGGTTCAGGCGATCACGCGGACGCGAATAACGTTCTCGACGCCCTCGATGTGCTCGATTGCAGCGCTTGAAACCTGCGCGTCGATGTCGAGGATCGTCACGGCAAAGTCACCCTTGCTCTGGTTGGTGAGATTTGAGATATTGATGCCCTCGCGGCCGACGGCACCCGTGATCTCGGCGAGAATGCCGTGCGTGTTCTTATGCAGAATCACGAGACGGTTTGCGGTGGTACGGGGCATGGTGCAATTCGGGTAGTTCACGCTGTTGATGACGTTCCCGTTTTCAATGTAGTCGCGCAGCTGTCTTGCCGCCATGACCGCACAGTTCTCCTCAGCCTCCTCGGTCGAAGCGCCGAGATGGGGGATCGCAACGACTCCCTTTGCGCCGATCAGGGCATCGGACGGGAAGTCAACGACGTAGCGGCGGAGCTTTCCGCTCTCGAGCGCCGCCTTGACGTCGGTCGCCGAAACGATCTCGCCGCGTGCGCAGTTGATCAGGATCGCGCCGTCCTTCATCTTCGCAATCAGCTCGGTATTAAAGAGATTCTTGTTCTGATCGGGGATGTAGGGGATATGCAGCGTGACGAAGTCGCACTTGCCGAGCAGAGCGGTAAGCTCGCGCTCGATTTTGACGCTTGAGGAAAGGCGAAGAGCTGCATCGACCGAGAGGTAGGGGTCGTATCCGACAACCTGCATTCCGAGATCGACCGCAGCATTGGCAACGAGAGTGCCGATCGCGCCAAGTCCGATCACGCCGAGCGTTTTTCCGAGAAGCTCGGTTCCCGCAAAGCTGCTCTTGCCCTTCTCAACCAGCTTTCCGACGGCATCGCCCTGACCCGCGAGGGTATCGACCCAGCGGTTTGCCTCGACGATGTTTCTCGCGCCGATGAGCATCGCGGCGATCGCGAGCTCCTTAACGGCGTTGGCGTTGGCACGGGGGGTGTTGAAAACGACGACGCCCGCCTCCGCGAACTCCTTGACGGGGATGTTGTTGGTGCCCGCGCCGGCTCTTGCAACGGCAACCGTTTCGGCGTCGAGCGCGTAGGTATGCATATCAAAGGAACGGAGAAGGATACCGACGGGCTTTTCGGCGTCGTTTGCGATGGCATAGCCCTCGCCGAGAATATCGCCGACGATCGGGCTGATCGCGTTCAGAGTCTTGATCTGCTTCATTATCTGTTCTCCATTTCAAATTTCTTCATAAAGTCGATCAGTGCACGGACACCCTCGATCGGCATCGCGTTATAGATCGACGCACGCATACCGCCCGTCACGCGGTGACCCTTGAGCGATACGAGTCCCGCCTTGGTCGCCTCGGAGACGAACTTGGCATCGAGCTCCTCGCTCGGCGAAACGAAGGGAACGTTCATGATCGAGCGGTCCTTCGGATTCACGCGGTTGGTATAGAACGTCGAGTTGTCAATAAAGTCGTAGAGCAGAGCCGCCTTCTCCTCGTTGATCTTCTGCATCGCCTTGACACCGCCGAGTGCCTTGATGTGGCGGAAGACAAGCATCGCCATGTAGATGGGGAAGCAGGGCGGGGTGTTATAGAGGCTGTCGTTCTTTGCCTGCACGGCGTAGTCGAGCATCACGGGGCAGATGGGAGCTGCCTTTCCGATCAGATCGCGGCGGACGATGACGATCGTCAGTCCGGCGGGGGCGATGTTCTTCTGTGCGCCGGCGTAGATCAGTCCGAATTTCGTAACGTCGATCTCCTCGCTCAGAATCGAGGAGCTCATATCGGCAACGATCGGAGCGTCGATCTCGGGAAGCTCGGTAAAGCGGGTGCCGAAGATCGTGTTATTATGGGTCAGGTGCAGATAGTCGATTCCGTCGCGTACCTTCAGCGTTTTCATATCGGGGATATAGGTAAATGCCTTATCCTTGGAGGATGCGGCGATTGCAACGTCGCCGTACTTCTGCGCCTCTTCGTAGGCCTTGGTCGCAAAGTTACCGGTTACGAGATAGTCTGCCTTGCCCTTCTGCATGAGGTTCAGCGGTACAGCGGCAAACTGCTGGGATGCACCGCCCTGCACGAACAGAACGGCATAGTCGTCCGGAATGCCGAGCAGCTCGCGGAGCAGCGCCTGTGCCTCGGCGTTGACTGCCATAAACGGCTTTCCTCTGTGGCTCATCTCCATGATGCTCATGCCGGTTCCTGCGTAGTCAAGAAGCTCCTTCTGTGCCTCCTCCAGCACGGGAAGCGGAAGGGTCGACGGACCTGCCGCAAAATTGTAGACTCTCATTTTTCTCTCCTCGTTTTCGTCTTTTTTGAAAATTCAAGTCCCTTTTTTGCGATCGGTACTTGCGTTTTCCATAACGGTATTATATAATATCCCTTGGCATCAGTCAAGCGAATGATTTTGATGTATGCCATCTATTTTTTCGATGATACGGAGCTGTCATGGAACTCAAGAATCTGATCACCTTTATTCACGTCGTGGAGCTCGGCAGCTTCACGCGAGCGGCAGAGCTGCTCGGGTACTCCCAGTCAACGATCTCCTTTCAGATCAAGCAGCTTGAATGCGAGCTCGGCTGTCTTTTGTTTGAGCGGATCAACCATACGATCACCCTGACCGAGCGCGGACGGGAGCTCGTCTCCTACGCGCATCGGGTGCGCGCTCTGACCGACGAGCTGCGCGAGAGCGTGGCAAGCGAGAGCGATTGCCGCGGACACGTACATATCGTAACGCCCGACTCGGTGTGTGAGGAGATGCTCCGTTCCCATTATATTGATTTCCGTCGAGCATATCCCGAGATTGCGGTAAAATTCACGACCGCGGATACGACGGTCATGTTCGATATGCTTGACCGAAACGAGGCGGACGTGATTATCACGCTCGATATCCGATCGAACCGTCGGGATTACGTCATCGCCCGCGAAAAGGCGATGCCGATGCACTTCGTTGCAAGTGCGGGCTCCGGGTTTGCGGGAAAGCGGAAGCTCAGGATTGCCGACATTGCCTCCGCTCCCTTCATTTTGACCGAGTACGAGCAGGACTATCGGCGCGTGTTCGATAAGGAGCTTGCCAAGCGATCGCTTTCGATTACGCCGGCGCTTGAGATCGGGCGCACCGACGTGATCTCCAAGATCGTTTCGGAAAGCGAAATGCTTGCCTTCTTGCCCGATTTCGTGACAAAACCCTACGTCGAGGCGGGGCAGCTTTGCTACCTTGACGTCTCGGACTTCGGCGTCGAGATCTGGAAGCAGCTCATTTACCATAAGAATAAATGGATTTCAAGAGCTCTTCGGGCATTTCTCGATTTCGTTATTCGCGTGGAGTTTGACGGGGAAGAGGCAAAAGAGGAGACGAGATAAGATCAAGGCGGAGCCTTGCATATCATCCGCAGCTTGTTGCGGTATATCACCAATGCGCAGCATTGTATATCATCAAGCCGCAGGAAGATACACGTCGGTGCGTGATGATATACAAGGGCGCTCGCGCCCTTGGTGATATCCACGACTCTGTCGTGATGATATGCCAGGCCTGCGGCTTGGATAAAAAAATTCCGAGAACTTGGTTCTCGGAATTTTTTGGCGCAGAGGGTGGGATTCGATTCTCGCGCGAACTGCGCGCTCGGTCTTCCTCGGTCGCGGACGTCCACCGGAAGTCCGCTCTGCACCGATTCCCCTTCGAATCCCCCCAAGAACAAAAAAAGACTCACCGCCCCCAAGAGGGGAACTGTGAGTCTTTTTGGCGCAGAGGGTGGGATTCGAACCCACGTGGGATTGCTCCCAAACTGATTTCGAGTCAGCCCCGTTATGACCTCTTCGATACCTCTGCGTATGAAATTGTTGCTCTGCCGTTTGGCGGAACATTGGTATTATAGCACAGGAGATGCGATTTTGCAACCCCTTTTTCACAAAAAAATAAGTTTTTTTTGCAGAGCTTCTTTTTCACTTCTTTTGCATGGGGGCGCATCGGATTTCGGTGAGAAGCGAAGCTTCAGACCCGAAGCCGTCAGTGCAAAGCGCATCGCCTCGGAGACTCTCCGAGGCGATGCGCAATAGCTTAAAGGAGAATGCAGATCAGACCGCTCGTGCCCTCGTTAATGATTCTTTCAAGCGTTTCGGAGAGCTTTTGCCTTGATTCCTCGGGCATGTTCTCGAGCTTGCGGCGAATCCCCTCGCTCGTGAGGTCGTATAGGCTCTTTCCGAACAGATTGGAGCTCCAGACGGCGCTCGGATCCTCCTCGAATTCCCCGACGAGGTAGCGGATCATCTCCTCCGACTGTGCCTCAGTGCCGACGACGGGATGGATCTCGGTCTCGATATCCGCCTTGATCATGTGGATCGACTTGGCAGAGGCGCGCAGACGAACGCCGTAGCCGCCGGGTTGCTTAACGATCTTCGGATCCTCGAGGCGAAGCTCGCTGATCTCCGGCATTACGATGCCGTAGCCCTTTTCCTCCACCTCGCGCAGTGCCTCCTCGACCCGAGCGTAGGCACGCTTAACGGCGGCAAGCTCGGTGACTGCCTCGAGAAGCTCCGCCGCATCCGAAACCGAGAGCCCGGAGCGCTCGCTGAGCACCCGATAGTAGGTTTCCTCGGGGAGCGCAAGCGAAAGGCGAGCCGTTCCCTTTCCCGCATCCGACGTCTCGAGCTGCCAGCTTCCGCCGCCCTCGACCGAAAGCTCGCCGATCCGCGAGAGATCGCCGACCTTCAGCGTTTCCTCGCTGATTCCTCCCACCGCCTCGCGAGCCGCGCGGCAAAGAGGATGCGTTCGTTCAAGCACGCGGAAATAGCGGGGCAGGGCAAAGCGGATTTCACGCATCGGAAACTCTGCCAGCACCAGCTCCATGATATGCCTGACGTCCTCGGCGCCGAGGATGCGGCAATCCACGAGCGCCACCGGCGCGTTATAGCGCCCCTCAAGCTCGTAGGCAAGGCGAACGCTCTCCTCATCCGAGGGGTGCTGGGAGTTCAGAATAATGACGTAGGGGCGGTTTTGCCGCGCGAGCTCGGTTGCAGCCGCCTCCTCAGAGGCGCGATAGCTCTCGCGCGGGATGCCCGCGATGCTTCCGTCGCTCGTCACCAGCATGCAGATCGTCGAATGCTCCGAGATGACTCGGCGCGTGCCGATCTCGGCGGCATCGGAAAAGGGAATGGGAGCCTCGCTCCAGGGCGTTTTGACCATGCGCGGAACGCCCCCCTCCTCGCCTCCGAGCGCCTCGGGGATGAGAAAGCCGACGCAGTCCACCATGCGTAACCGCATACCGATTCCCCCGAGGGTGACGCGCACTGCCTCGTCGGGGATGAACTTTGGCTCGGTTGTCATCACGGTCCGTCCGCTTGCCGCTTGCGGCATGCTGTCGAGCGTTCGGGTGCGATCGCTCTCGTCCTTGATGTTCGGCAGAACCGCTACCTCAAGGAAGCGGCGGATAAAGGTCGATTTCCCGCTTCGGACGGGGCCGACCACTCCGATATAAATGTCGCCGCCGGTCCGCTCGGCGATCTCCCGATAAATGGAATGCTCCGGCATCTGTACGTACCACCTCCGATTTCTGTTTCGTGACATCCTATGCCGCACGGAGGGCGACTATACCGCTTTTTGGGGAAATTTTCCTTGGCGGCTTGACATCTCGCGCGCCCGCGAGTATAATATAGGTAAATGAAACGTCCCCCAAGGGGGAAAACGGAGGGTGAGAGTATGAAAGTCGGCGTACAGGTGTATTCGGTCCGCGATTTTGCCGAAAAGGATTTTGCGGCAACCATGAAAAGGATCAAGGAGATGGGCTATGACGGTGTAGAGCTTGCGGGGGACTACGGTCTTTCTGCCGGCGAGATCAAGCGCGTGCTTGACGAGCTCGCCCTCGTCCCCTTCTCGGCGCACGTGCCGATGGCAGAGATGTATGAAAAGCCCGACGAAACCTTCTCCTTCTACCGTGAGATCGGCGTCAAGTACATCGTCGTGCCCTACATCGCGGAGGAATACCGTCCCGATACTCCCGCCTTCCCGAAGACGATTCGGATGATCCGCGAGATCGGTGAGAATGCCAAGAAATACGGAATGCTGCTTCTCTACCACAACCACGATTTTGAGTTTGTCAGGATTGACGGGGGATACGGACTCGACGTTCTTTACGATTCGGTTCCCGCCGATCTTCTTGCGACCGAGCTCGATACCTGCTGGGTTAAGGTGGCGGGAGAGGATCCCGTTGCCTACGTCAATAAGTATGCCGGCAGAGCGCCCGTCGTGCATCTCAAGGACTTTTATCGCCGGGAGGGTGCGTCGAGAGACGGCATGTACGAGCTGATCGGCATCGACAAGAAGGTTAACGAAACGGCTGCCTTCGAGTTCCGCGCCGTCGGTCACGGAATGCAGACCTTCCCGCCCATCGTTGAGGCTGCCGAGAAGGCGGGCGCCGAGTGGGTCGTCGTGGAGCAGGACCGTCCGAGCCAGGGGCTTTCCTCGATGGAGTGCATCGACATCTCGAGAAAGTATCTTCGTTCGATCGGGCTTTGACGGTGCTTTGATGCCGTAAAACCGTGCAAAGAGAGGGAGAGCGACTGCGCGTCGCTCTCCCTCAAGCTATACGTTCGGTTGCTTTAGGTTGTGAGAAGCTCGCTCGGCAGGGCGAGATGCTCTCCGATCGCCTTCGCCAGAATCGGGGCGAGACGGCGGAGCCGCGCGTCGATATCCTTGACCGTTACGAACAGCTCAAGCGTGCGAGCTCCCCCGAGCATCGCCGCGTCGATGACGGTCGGGACGCCGATTGCAAGAACCGGAACGCCGAGGATATCCTCGGTGATTCCCGGACGTCGGTTTCCGATTCCGGAGCCGGGGGCAATCCCGGTATCCGAGAGCTGTACGGTCGAGCAAAGGCGCTCTGCATCGCGTGCGGCAAGCGCATCAAGCACGATCACAAGATCGGGGGAGAGTCGGCGCGAGAGAAGATGCACGGTATCGGCAGCCTCCAGTCCCGAATCGGCAAGAACCCCGGGGATATTGCAAAAAAGCGAGGCACAGTCAAGCGCTTTAAGGGAAGCCGGATCAATCGCCTCCAGCTGTCCCGTTGCTCCAATGCGCTCGACCGTCATCGGCCCGATCGCGTCGGCGGCAAGGGCGCGGTTGCCGAGTCCGACGAGAAGAACCCGCCGTCCTCCTCGCGGCAGAGCGCCGAGCAGGGGCTCCGTGAGTGCCGCCATCTCAAGCGCAACCAGTGAGGCAAGCTCCGCGTCGGCTTTTGCATCGAGCATCAAAAGATCGGGGAAGGCAACGGTGGTGTAATGCCCAATCGGGCGCCCGATCTCTCTTGCGGCAGCTTCGGTCGTCACGCAAAGACGGGTGACGGTGAGAGCTCCCCGCTTGATTTCGGTAAGCTCGGTTCCCTCGATGCTCGGGTCGGCACGATGCCGCTCCAGGGCAAGATCGGTTCTTCCGGAAAGCTTCATGCTCGCTCCTTTCGCCGCTGTTTTTCGTTATGATGCCCGTTTTCTCGGCACCCGATTCCGAAGCGGTCGGAAAAAGCACCGTCAAACTGCACAAAAAAGCCGAAAAAGATTGTGCAAATAGACAAAATTTCTCGGTTCGTGAATTAGCCATTGAAAAATAATCGGAAGCGTGGTATAATATCCACGATTCAATATTGTTATATTCACGTGTTGAAACCCGGTTCTTGGAGGAATGAAAATGAAGAAACTTATCAGCCTGCTTTTGTGCGCGATGCTGCTGTGCGGCACGTCGCTTTCGCTCGTCTCCTGCGGAGACAAGGAGCCTGTTGATGGCGGCGCTCAGATCAGCGTTTATCTTGGAAATCCCATTTACGACTTCGATCCTCAGGGCGACTATACGAGCGACGGTGCGCTCTCGGTCATCAGCCTTCTCTTCGAGCCGCTGTTCCGTCTGAACGGTGACGGCGAGCTTGTCAACGGTGTTGCGAAGAGCTATTCGGTCAACGAGAAGGACGGCGTGATTACGGTGAAGCTCCGCGAGACCTATTGGAGCGACGGAACCACCCGCGTTTCGGCAGCAGACTTCCTTTACAGCTGGCAGCGCCTGATCCGCTGCGATTCCTCCAACCCCGCAGCAACGCTTCTGTTTGACGTCAAGAACGCCGTTGCCGTTAAGCACGGCGATTGCTCGCTTGACGAGTTCGGCGTCAAGGCGCTCGATAACAATACCCTGGAGATCACCCTCGAGGAGGGTGTGACCTCTTACAAGGCGTTCCTTCGCAATCTGGCGAGCATCGCGCTTGCTCCTCTGAACGCGAACGCGATCGGCGCAAGACAGGAGTTTTGGGGAAAGCGTCTCTCCACGTTTTCCTGTAACGGTCCCTTCAAGGTGGACGATTACGACGTAGACGGCGGCATCTTCACGCTGGCGAGAAACGAGGGGTATCATCGCCCCGCAAACTCCGACGCGGTTGCCGATGCTTACGTAACGCCGAACCTTCTCAAGACCGTTTGGAACGTCGATCTGACGATCTCCGATGCCGATTACCTCGACTCGCTCCTGACCGGTCTCGTTGAGAAGACCTGCTTCTACGTCGGCGAGATTCCGCTTGCAAAGCGAAACGAGGCTGATGTCAGAACCGAGGATCTGCTTTCGACCTATACCTATGCGTTCAATACGAACAATCCCCTTTTCTCGAATCCCGAGGTCCGCAAGATTCTGGCAAGCGTCATCAGCCGCGAGGCGATTCTTTCGACCATCGTGTACGGAAAGCCCGCAACCGGTCTCGTTCCCTCGGCTGTTTCCGACGGCTCGAAGCTTTCCTCGAATTTCCGCAAGAACGGCGGCGACCTTCTTTCGACGACCGCAACCATGACGGTTGACGAGGCGCGCACGGCACTTGCGGCAATCAGCGGCTATAGCACCGGAAGCTTTACCATCACCTATTACGACTGCGAGGCAGATCTGGCGATTGCAACCTACGTAAAGGGTCTATGGGAGCAGCTCGGCTATGAGATCGAGCTCGTCCCCGTTTCGGGCGTAACGGTGGAGTACAGCGACAACGGAACGGTGCTTGAGCTCTCCGATTCGGCACTGCAGCGTGCCTATGAGCGCGGCGAATTTGACGTGATCGGTATCGACTATCAGATGTACTCGGCGAATGCTCTTTCTGCCTTCGCTCAGCTGACCTCGACTCTCAACGGTAACGGCATTGACCTCGGTACGGGTGAGGGAATCGACTCCGCCAACCCCCCGACGTACAATCCGCTTCCCAACGTCCTCGGCTATCATAGCGAGGCGTACGATGCAAAGGTTTCGGCAGCCCTTGCCGAAAAGGACCTTGGTAAGAGAGCGGATCTTCTGCATGAGGCGGAGGAAATCCTGCTCGACGATATGCCGATTATTCCGCTCGTTTTCAACCAGAGCTACTACGCATCGAGCGGTCTTTCCAAGATCAAGGTTGACTATAACGGATACGTCGTATTTACCAAGGTTTCGCAGAAGAACTACACTCAGTATCTCCCCAAGGAGGAAGCTCCCGAAGCGGAGTGAGATATCCGGACGAAAACGGGCGGTATCGCCCGTTTTCGTCGTCTTATCGCAATTCTGACGCAAAGGAAGAAAAAGGCATGAAAAAGAAGCAGGAGCTTGAGCTCTGGAACAAAACCGACGTCAAGATCTTTATCCTTTTTTTGCTTGACAACCTGAACCATCCGCTCGATCTCGCAACCATTGACCGCATCATCGTTGAGACGGGATACGTTCGTCCCTTCGACTTCACCGAATGCTTCTCCGAGCTTCTGGAGGCAGGGCAGGTGCTTGAGGATGATCTCGGCGGCGAGCGGGTGTATCAGATTTCGGGTGTCGGCCGTATGGTTGCGGGAGAGCTGCAAAGCGAAATTCTGGATACCATCCGCCGCGAAAGCTCGCTCTGTGCGGCGCGCCTGCTCTCTCTGCACCGTCGGGGGGCTTCTCTTTCAACCGATATCGAGGAGCGCGAGGACGGGAAATTTCTCGTTCGCCTTTCGATCACCGACCGTGACGGCGTGATGCTTGAAACGCTTTGCGCAGTGCCCTCGCGGCGTCAGGCGGAGCAGATCTGCCTGAATTTTGAGCGCAAGCCCGAGAAAAGCTATCGGGGGATTCTTTCGGTGCTGACGGGAGAGGTGGATTATCTGCTCAGCTGATCGGGAGCTCTTGTAAAATTTTTCGAAATTTTAAAAAAAATTAACAAAGATACTTGACAATATACGGAAAAATGATATAATTAAAGTAACTATCCGGGTGGGAGTGCCATGAATCATCTGCCAAGTGACGATTATCCGGCGGCTCTGATTGCATCGGTGCGACGGGGAGACGAGGAGGCGTTTGCCGTGCTTCTCGACCGTTATGCGCCGCTTCTGCAGTCGCTCGTTTCCGCGTTCGACTCGCCGTCGATCGGATTCGACGAGCTGATGCAGGAGGCTCGGTTTGCCCTCTACTGTGCGGCGATTGACTATCGCGACGGGGGGGTGACCTTTGGGCTTTATGCAAAGATCTGCATTCGGAATCGTCTTGTCAGCCGACTGCGGCGAGAGCAAAAGGAAAGACGCGTGTTTTCCCTTGAGCGGTTCCGTCGTGAGTTGCCGTCCGACGATGCTGCGGACGCACTTGATTTTCTCCTTTCGGACGAGTCCTTCCGCATGCTGTGCGAGGAGATCGCGCGCATCCTTTCACCGTACGAAAACCGAGTATTCAGGCTCTATGCGAGCGGCCTTTCGGTGGCCGAGATCGCCTCGGAGCTTGGCGTAGCGGGCAAGTCGGTGCGAAATGCGCTCGACCGTTCCTTTGTGAAGCTTCGGAGGGGCGATTGGCAAATTCCCGATCGGTAGTTCTATATGCCCAGGTAGCTTAAGGGAGAGCGTTGGTTATCAAAGGCGTCGGTTGGAATCCGTCTAAGGGCAAAAAACCTATTTAAAGCGAGGAAAGAAACAACATGTACCAGGACAAGACTTTGAAGTGCAAGGAATGCGGCAACGACTTCGTATTCACCGCAGGTGAGCAGGAGTTCTATGCAGAGAAGGGCTTCCAGAACGAGCCCCAGAGATGCAAGGCCTGCCGCGACGTCAGAAAGAACGCTGCCCGCGGTGGCAGAGAGATGTTTGACGCCGTTTGCGCTGATTGCGGTAAGGAGTGCAAGGTTCCCTTCAATCCGACCGATGGTAAGCCGGTATACTGCAGCGAGTGCTATGCAGCTCGCCGTAACGGCAACTAATCTCCGTCCAAGCGTGAAAAAGCAGATGCCGACGGCATCTGCTTTTTCACTTTTTTTCGATCGCATCTATATACAAACTCCGAAATTTATGGTATAATGTCAAAAAAGAGTAAAGAAACGGTGGGCTTGGCAATGAAACAGAAACGAGAGTTCCCTCGCACCCCCGATGAGGCTTCGGAAAGCCGTATTTTCGGCAGAAACGCCGTGCGTGAGCTTCTCGCCTCGGGACGCGACATTGATAAGATTTACGTGACGGGGGGAGAGCGCGAGGGCTCGATTCTCCGCCTAATCGGCGAGGCGCGGGAGCGTCGGATTCCGATCGTAGAATGCGACCGTCGTAAGCTGGATCTGATGGCGGCGGGCGGCGCGCACCAGGGTATCGTTGCGGTTGCCGCCGAGGTGGATTACGCAACGATTGACGATATGCTCTCGCTTGCCGAGGAGCGGGGCGAAAAGCCGCTTCTCGTGCTTGCCGACGGGATCGAGGATCCTCGAAATCTCGGTGCTCTGCTTCGGGTTGCCGAATGTGCGGGAGCGCACGGAGTGATCGTTCCGAAGCGGCGTGCGGTAGGACTGACGGCGCTCGTTGCCAAGACCTCGGCGGGTGCCATCTCGCATCTTCCGGTTGCGCGCGTGACGAATCTCGCCGTGGCGATTGAGGATCTCAAGGAGCGTGGCTTTTGGATTTACGCCGCCGATATGGACGGTAAGGCGTATTACGATACCGACCTTTCGGGAGCAGTTGCTCTCGTTCTCGGCAGTGAGGGTGAGGGGGTTTCCCGCCTTGTAAAGGAAAAATGCGACTTCGTCGTTTCCATCCCGCTCTACGGACGGGTGAATTCCATGAACGTAACCAGCGCCGCAGCGGTGATCCTGTCCGAGGCGGCGCGCCAGAGACACACCCGATGACGGGAAGCGATAGGAAAGGAGAGACCGAGCATGACCGATTCTCGCTATGCCCCCGAAAGGGAGGACGAGCAAGCGTTATCTTCTGCGACCGAAGAGCTTTTGCCGGATCCCGGCTTTGCCTCGTCGCTTTTTGACGATCCTGCCGAGCAGGCACCCTGCGAGGGAGGGGCGATCTCCGAGGAGACGCTTTTTCCGACCGATCCCATTTTCTTCTCGGACAAGGCTGCGGCCGAGCCCGAGCCGACCGAGGAGCCCGCGGCAGAGGTTTCCGAGCCCGAGCCGGCTGAGGAGCCCGTGGAAGAGGCTTCCGAGCCTGAGCCGACCGAGCCCCCCTCGGTCAGCTTCGAGCCTCTTGAGGATTCGGGCTCGCTCTTTGATCCGATCGCGGCATCTCCCGAAGCCGAAGCGATCCTCGACGAATCGGATTCTGACGAGTCGCTCGGCATTTTCCGCGTGCCAGAATCGGAGCAGGGGGCAACCTTAACGACCGCTGCCTTCTATGCCGCATCCGAGCTTCCCTTGGCGACCGATCAAGGTGAGGGCGGAGCGGAAACGCGGACCGTTGCTCCCGAAGAGAGCGGAGCGAGCGCCAAGAAGCCGAAGAAAAGGAGCAGAGGTGCTCGCCCCGTGCGCGAGCTGACAAAGGAAGAGCTCCTTTCGCGCCGTCAGCAGGCGGAGCATCGGATCGGAGGCGCAAGACTCCGCTTCTGTCTTGCCGCCTTTCTTTCGCTTCTTCTTGCCGTCGTTGAGATCTTTCCGACCTTTGGGCTCTACGTAACGCGGCCGCTCGGCATTTTCCGTATCGCCGGCGCCGAGGCTCTGCTCGATCTGCAGCTCGTGCTTTTGATCGCTCTGTGCGCCTACAGATGCGTTACCCTGGGCTTTAGATCGGTTTTGACGGGGCGGCTCCGCGCCGAGGGTATCGTTGCGCTCCTTCTTCTGCTTTACGTCGCGTACGACGTCGCGCTTTATGCGCTTGGGATTCGTCAGCCGTTGCTTTGCGGACTCGTCTTGGCGGTTTCACTCTCTGCCACCGTATGGGTGGAGATGTCCGAAAGCCGCGTGGAGGCGGGGATTCTTGCGCTCCTTTGCGAGTCGAATGGAATTTCGGCGGCTCTGTCAACCGATGGGGGAGGGCGCCTTTGCGTCACCCGTCTTGAGCATGCAGACGGCTTTGACGAGCATATCGGCGATCACAACGAGAATGCTCATTACCGTTTCCTTGTGCTCCTCGGCGTCCTTGCCGTCGGAACGCTCGGACTGATTGCGGCAGTCGTTGTGGACGGCACGTTGAATCCCTTTGGAGCCGCTCTTGCTGCCGCGCTGCTTTCGCTTCCGTGCGGAGCGCTTCTTGCAAGACGGATCTATCTCTCCGCGATGCAGGAGTGGCTGCTTGTTCGCAAGACCGCTCTGATCGGTGAGAGCACGGCGTATTCGGCAGCCTCCCACGCTGTCTTTTCGATCGAGGATTCCGAGGCGTTTGACGCGAAGGAGCTGAAGATCAAAATCATCAACGTGTTCGGAGACTTTCGCCTTGACGAGGCAGTTCGGCTCGTCGCGGGCGTCTATCGCCCGATCGGCGGTGCGCTTGCCGAGGTTCTGAACGGAATGTGTGAGGAGGCGGGCGGGCCCTATCCGCTTTCGCTTGTCGAGGTTGGAGACCGCGGCGCCGTTGCAAGCGACGGCACGCGAACAGTCGCCGTCGGTACGCGCGCCTTTATGAGCCAAAACAGTATCGTTTTCCCGAGCGATGCCGATGAGGAATCGCTGTTCCTCGGTGAACGGCTGACGGTTCTTTACTGTGCCGTGGACGGCAGAGTCGTTGCGCGTATGTTCGTGGAGTATACGCTGTCAAGCGGCTTTGAGAATCTTGCCGACCAGCTGTCGCGGCTCGGAACCTCGATCGAGCTTCGGACGGCAGATCCCTGCCTTTCCGAGGAGTATTTGCTGCGGCTTTCGAGCCTTCCGAGGGGCGTTCTTTCGCTGTGCCGCGTTGGGGTGACCGAGCTGCTTTCGGAGAAACGGACGCGCGCCGAATCCTGCTTCTTTACCACCGACCGTCCCCGTTCTCTCGTCGGCGCATGGCTGGCCTTCCGCCGTTACTTTTCCGCGCGGCGTCGCGGCGAGCTGCTCGTTCTGCTACAGTTGCTGCTCGGCGGTCTTTTGCTTGGCGTTTCGGTGTTCTGCTTCGGAGCGCCGCTTGTGCCGATCTCCTTTGTAGCGCTTTATCACCTTGCGGCGATTTTTGTCGCCGTCGGAGGCTCCCGTGCCTTCTGCCGAGGCTTGCTTGCCGACGCCCCCGATGATTCCGATACCGAACCGAAAGGACCCGAGCTATGAAAAAAATCAATGCTTACCACGGTGTTCTCCGTCAGGTCAAAAATCCCGGGGAGTACGTCGGCGGTGAACTTTACGAGGTACAGAAGGATAAAGCGGACGTCAGCGTCCGCTTCGCCTTTGTTTTTCCGGAAATCTACAGCATAGGAATGTCGAATCTCGGGATGCGGATTCTCTACGAATCGCTGAACCGCCGCCCCGAGATTTGGTGCGAGCGCGTTTTCGCTCCCGCGCCCGACATGAGGGAGCAGATGCTGATGCACGGGATTCCGATGACGGCGCTTGAAAGCGGCGATCCGCTTACCGACTTTGACATCATCGGAACCACTCTGCAGTACGAGCTTTCCTACCCGACCGCGCTTTCGGTGCTTGACCTCGCGGGCATCCCGCTTTATGCGAGTGAGCGCGGCGAGGATATGCCGATTCTCGTTGCGGGCGGTCCCTGCACCTATAATCCCGAGCCCGTTGCCGCCTTTTACGATCTCTTTTCGATCGGCGAGGGCGAGAGCGCGCTCGTGGAGCTTTCCCTCCTTTATAAGGAAATGAAGGAAAAGGGAAGCTACAGTAAGGCGGCGTTTCTGCATGAGGCGGCAAAGCTGGGGGGCTTTTACGTGCCGTCGCTTTATGACGTGACCTACTGCGAGGACGGAACGATCGAGGCGTTTTGCCCGAAGTACGACGATATTCCGCGACGCATTACCAAGCGCATTATCGAGGATCTCGATTCGGCGCCTTACCCGATGTCTCCCGTTTTGCCCTACTCCGAGACGGTGCACGACCGCATCGTGCTCGAGCTGTACCGTGGGTGCATCCGCGGCTGCCGCTTCTGTCAGGCGGGGATGGTTTACCGTCCGATCCGCGAGAAATCTCCCGAGGTGCTCTGCCGTCAAGCGAAGTGTCTGTACGAGAACACGGGGTACGACGAGATTTCGCTCATCTCGCTCAGCACCAGCGACTATTCCGGAATTGATGAGCTGACCGACGGTCTGCTGTCGTGGACCGACGAGAAGAACGTCAGCCTCTCGCTCCCCTCGCTTCGCATCGACAGCTTCACCGAGGAGCTGATGCGAAAGATCTCGGGCGTACGCCGCGGCGGAATCACCTTTGCTCCCGAGGCGGGAACCCAGAGAATGCGCGACGTTATCAACAAGAACGTGACCGAGGAGGATCTGCTTCGCGCGGTCTCGATTGCCTACTCCTTTAAGAAGGAATCGGTCAAGCTCTATTTCATGCAGGGGCTTCCGAGCGAAACGAGCGAGGATCTTGACGGAATCGCCGATCTCGCCTCCAAGGCTGTCGGCGCCTTCTACCGTCTTCCCAAGGAAAAGCGCGGGCGCTCGGTTAAGGTGACGGTCAGCGTTTCGGCATTCGTTCCCAAGCCCTTTACCGCCTTCCAGTGGGAGGCGCAGGATTCGCTTGCCCTCATGCAGGAAAAGCAAAGGTATCTGCGCTCTCGCATTACCGACCGAAAGATCGTCTACCGTTGGCACGACGCCGAGGTCTCGCGCATTGAGGCGGTGCTTTCGCGCGGCGACCGCCGTCTTGCTCCCGCGCTCGTTCTGGCGGCTCGAGAGGGAATGGCGTATGCTGCCTGGAGCGAGCATTTCTCGTACGATAAATGGGTCGAGATCTTCGATCGGATCGGAATTGATCCCGATTTCTATGCCTGCCGCAAGCGCTCGCTTGACGAGGTTTTGCCGTGGGATATTATTGACTGCGGCGTTAGCAAGTCCTACCTTGCGCGTGAGCGCGAGCGCGCCTACGCTGAAAAAACAACACCCAGCTGTGCCGAGCATTGTAACGGATGCGGTGCAGACCGCCTCGGAGGAAAGACGAAATGGTGCAAGAATCAGTGACCGAAAAGAAAAATCCCCCGCAGACGCCGCCGATCCGACTTCGTCTGCGCTTTCGAAAAACGGGGCGCCTTCGCTATATCTCGCATCTTGATCTCGTACGAACGATGACCAAGGCAGTCTGCCGCGCCAAGCTTCCCGTCTGGTATACGATGGGCTTTAATCCCGTTCCCAAAATGGTGTTTGCAACGCCGATGTCGGTCGGTATGGAGAGCCTCGACGAGCTCGTCGAGATCCGTATGACCGAGCAGGTGGATCCCGCATGGGCGATTGAGGCGCTGAACCGTGCCGTTCCGCGTGAGCTCTGCTTTTACGAGGCGTACGAGCCGAAAAATAAGCTGACCGACGTTGCCTACGCCGAGTACGAGGTCCTGCTCCGCACCGAGCTGCCGCTTGCCGAAACGGCAGAGTCGATCCGCGCGCTGCTTGCCGATCCGACCCTGAAATGCACGAACCTGACCCACGGAAAGCAAAAGGAGAGGGTTGTCGGTACGCAAACCGGGGATGCAGAGGTGTCGCTGACCGACGAGGGACAGATCCGCATCGCGCTCACGCTCGGGGTCTCGCAGGGCGAGTTCCTCAACCCCGAGTACGTCGTTTCGGCGCTCTGTGAGCATTTGCCGCTTCTTTCCGGCTCGCCGCTGCGCAACTTCGTGCTTACCCGACGGCTTCGCGTGCTTGACGCAAATCGCGAGCGCTTCGTCTGATCAGAAAACGTCCGAGAGGGAGGGCGAAACGGTGTCCCTTGCGCGCAAAAGCACCGAAAGAAGCCGTGCTCGCTCTATCTCAAGGGTAGCTTCGTCCCCAAGGCTCGCCGCACTGAGCAGTGCGGCGGGCCTTTCGTCGATTTGCGTCATTTCTCCTTGGTGAAGCGTCAGGCGCAGGAGCCGCTTGTGCTTCTCCCAAAGACTCTCACTCTCCTCAAAGCTCCGCGTTGTGAGTGCCGCGGTCAGCTCCTTGAGCGCATCGTCCACCCGATGTGCCGTCCAAAAAACGCCGACGGTGAGCGTCAAAAGCAACACGAGTGCAATCCAAAAGCCCTTCATGTCTTCTCCCTCTTAATTAAACGGTAGGCTCCGCTCTCCCCGAGCGTCAGAAGAAAGACGTCGCGTAGCCTGACGTGGTTTTTCTTGCAAAGAGACAGAACGCGCGCTTCGTCGATTCCGAGCAAGCGCATTCCGTCCGGGTCGGTCTTGCCGTCAACGACGACGCTGTGCATCGTTTCCCCGGGTGTTTTTTCGGCTGTCAGCGGTTGCTTTTCGGGCTTTAAGAGAATCGCCAGCTGTCCGTTTTGCTCAAGAATTGCAAAGTCGATGTCCGAAAGATCCCCAACCCCCTGCTGGCGGCATTCGCTGATGAGCTCGTCAAGGGAGATCCGTGCGTTGAGAAGCGCTTTCTGTCGGATCGCGCCGTGCTCGATGAGATAAAGCGGCTTGCTCTCAAACACCGACTTCAAAGGGTCGAATTTGTTTTTGAGATGTGAGAAAACCACCTCGAGCGTCGAGATCAGAAGGATTGGGATGAGCGCGTAAAGGAGAGGAATGTCGGGGTTTTCGATCGGGAGTGCCGCCAGCTCCGAAAGCAACAGCGTTGAGACAAGCTCCGAGGTCTCAAGCTCCCCGAGCTGGCGCTTGCCGAGAAAGCGAAGCACCGCAAAGAGCATCAAAAGTGTAATCAGCGTCCGAAAAAAGAGCAGAGTCATGCCTGAAAAACCGCCTTTTTTTGTTTAGTATTGCCGAAAAACGAAAAAAATCAAAAAATTCTAAAAAACTTTCAAAAAAGGACTTGACAAAAGGGGACGGGATGTAGTAGAATAGACAGGCTCACCGCGAGGCGGTGGGGCGCTCCTTGAAAATTGAACAACAGAAGTTTTCGAGCATAACTTGTAGAAACTTGGTAAGAGAGTGGAAACACAAGGTGTGTAAGGAATCTCGTTAAAGA
>JAZNFP010000053.1:0-2781 GCA_045576095.1 Eubacteriales bacterium | reverse complement strand
AAGAGGGAAGAGGAAAGAGGCGATAGGAAGGGGAAAAATTTTTGGGCTTGGCGGAACGCGGCGCGATTTTGGGCGTATACTGATAGTGAACGAATTTTGTTGGCGAAAGGCTTTTGAATATGTGTTCGATCTGTGGAATCTTTACGCCGCGTGGCGTCACGCCGTCCGACGCGTGTCTTGCGGGGGAGATGGGCGCGACGATGCTCTGCCGCGGACCCGACGCGACGGGCGGGTACGTGGGTGACTCGGTGGCGTTCTCACACAATCGGCTTGCCGTGATGGATCCCGAACGGGGGGCACAGCCGATGACGGTCTGCTTTGAGCGCCGTCGGTATACCGTCGTTTATAACGGAGAGCTTTACAATCTCCCTGCCCTGCGAAGGGAGCTTCGGGAGGCGGGAGTTACGCTTTCGACTCACTGCGATACCGAGGCGCTCGTCTATGCCTATGCTGTCTACGGAGAGGGGTGCCTCTCGCACCTCTCGGGCATCTTTGCCTTTGCCGTTTGGGATCATGAAAAGCAGAGCCTTTTCCTTGCGCGCGATCCTCTTGGCGTAAAACCCCTCTACTTTGCAGAGAAAAACGGAACCTTCCTCTTTGCATCCGAGCCGAAGGCGCTGCTAAAGCATCCTCTCGTGACACCGACGGTGGATGCTCTTGGGCTTTGGCAGCTGCTCTATCTTGCGCCCGTGACGCTCCCCGGCAGATGCGTCTTTCGCGATATTCTCGCGCTTCGCCCCGGAGAGTGCATGACAGTCAATGCCGACGGCGTGCGCCGTCGGGAGTATTTCCGCCTGCACGCCGCCCCTTGTCGCGAGAGCCGCGAGGAGGCGATTTTGCACGTGCGGTCGCTCGTCGTGGATGCGGTGCGTTCGCAGAGCGAGGCTGACGTGCCGCTCTGCTCCTTCCTCTCGGGGGGACTTGATTCGTCTGCCGTTTCGGCGATTCTTGCCGAGCGGATGCACGAGCGCGGCGAAGTCCTCTCGACCTACTCCTTCGAGTATCACGGAAACGAGTATGCGCCAACCCTCTTTCAGCCGAACCGCGACGACGCCTACGCCCTTCTGGCGGCGGAGGCGATCGGCTCGCATCATACCGTTCTGACGCTTTCCGCCGACGACGTTGCCGAGGCGCTCGCCGAGGCAACTCTGGTGCGCGATTTCCCGGGGCAGGCGGATATCGACTCCTCGCTTCTCGCCTATTGCCGCCGCGTGAGGGGACGCCACACCGTTGCCCTGTCGGGTGAGTGTGCCGACGAGATCTTCGGGGGATACCCCTGGTTTTACCGCCCCGAGATGCTCTCGCGCGACTTTTTTCCCTGGATTCACGATCAGGCGGCGCGTGCCTCGCTCTTTCGCCGCGAGCTCGTGCGGGCGGACGAGGGGAAGGCGTATCTCTCTCGCTGTTACCGAGACGCCGTTTCACAGGTCGAATGCCTGGACGGCGACAGCCCCGCCATGCGGCAATCGAGAATTGCCTCGGTGCTCTCCCAGCAATACTTCATGCAGTCGCTGCTTGAGCGCAAGGATCGGATGTCAATGGCATCGGGCCTCGAGGTGCGCGTTCCCTTCTCGGATGCGCGAATCGCAAGCTACGTTTATAATCTTCCGTGGGAGCTGAAATTCGAGGGGGGCGTTGAAAAATCTCTGCTCCGAGAAGCGATGACGCCTTATCTTCCGCCCGAGATCCTATGGCGGAAAAAGAGCCCCTATCCCAAAACGCACAATCCGCTGTACGAGGCGCGCGTGCGCGAGCTGCTCGCCGAAAGACTCCGCCGTGACAGCTCGCCCCTTGCAGTTCTCCTTGATCGCTCGGCGCTCGATGCCTGGCTCGCGCAAGGCAAGGATCTCACCTGGCAGGGGCAGCTGATGTCGCGCCCGCAGATGATCGCGTGGCTTTATCAGTTCGACGTCTGGGCAGAGGCTTCGGGCGTGATCTTCGATCTTTAAGCCGCGGAGCACTCAAAAGACGGCTCTGCACTTGACATTGGCTCATCCTTTTGGTATGCTGTCGGTATCAAATACGAAGGAGCGTGCCATAAACGAAGAATTTGACCTTGGATTTACCGACAATCAAAACGATGGTGAGCAGGCCGCGGTCCCCCCGACCGAGCCGATCCCTGCGGCCGCAGAGAACATTCTCGGCGGCACCGTCGGCGCATTCCTGTTCTCGCTGATCGGCGGCGTCGTGTGGTTCTTGCTTTATCAGCTCGGCGTTCTCGCGGCGATCAGCGGCGTTGTCGGCGTCGTTTGTGCCATCAAGGGCTATGCTGTATTCGGCAAGTGCGAGAGCAGAAGGGGGATCATCATTTCGACGGCCGTTGCCTTCCTTGTCATCGCGCTGGCCCGGTATTTCTGCCTTGCCTACGACGTTTACCGTGCCTATCAGGTCTGCTTTGAGAACGGAGAGATCGATTATACCGTCACCTTCTTTGAAGCGATTGCCAATGCGCATCTTGATCTCGGCGAGCCTGAGATCGCGATCGCCTACCTCAAGGATCTTGCGATCGGTCTGATCTTCTGCGTCGTCGGCGCCTTTGGCTGCGTCAAGGCGGCGATCGTCAAAGCGAAAAAAACAGGGGCAGTAAGCCCTGTCACACAAAAAGGACGAAGAATCAAATCGATTCTTCGTCCTTTTGCTTTTGGGCTGTCTTTGGGGATTCGCTTATCCCTTTGCCGCATCCCAGGTCCTGCCGACCCCCACCTCGACGAGAAGCGGCAGCGAGAGCGCGGCGGCGCCCTGCATCTCCTCAACGAGGATGCGCGAGACGAGCGCGGCGTC
>JAZNFP010000052.1:0-20622 GCA_045576095.1 Eubacteriales bacterium | reverse complement strand
CAAGTTTCTACAAGTTATGCTCGAAAACTTCTGTTGTTCAATTTTCAAGGAGCGCCCCACCGCCTCGCGGTGAGCCTGTCTATTCTACTACATCCCATCCCCTTTTGTCAAGTCCTTTTTTGAAAAAATTTGAGATTTTTTCTTTTTTTCATCAAGACGGTTCCTTTTGTCACATTCTTATGTTATAATAGTAGCATTGAGGCAAAAATTACCGAAAGGATCTCTTTATATATATGAAAAAGGAAAAGAATCCGCGCCTAAATCAAGTGGGCGGACAGGCCGTGCTTGAGGGCGTTATGATGAAGGCGGGAAGCGACTGTGCGACCGCCTGCCGCAGAGGAGACGGAAGCATCGTCGTTTTACCGAGGGAATTTCACTCGGTGCGAAAAAAGCTCCCCCTCCTGAATCTCCCGATTCTTCGGGGCATCGTGAACTTTATCGAGATGCTCGTTCTCAGCATGCGGATTCTGACCGCATCAGCAGAGGTTGTCGTTGAAGAAGAGGAGCTGACCGAATCGAAGCTTGAGAGATGGATGCAAAAGCATCTCGGGATCAAGCTCTTTGATCTGCTCATGGTCTTTTCCGCGGTCCTCGGCGTGATTCTGGCGCTTGCGCTCTTTCTCTTTCTGCCGCGGCTTGCCGCCGACGGCGTTGAGGCGCTCATCAACCTTTTCATAGAACCGAACGTTGATCTCAGCGTCTGGCGCGCCGTCATCGAGGGCGGACTCAAGATTTGCATTTTCATTTCGTATCTGCTCCTTGTCGGTCTCATGCCCGACATTCGCCGCACCTTTGAATATCACGGTGCCGAGCACAAGAGCATCGCCTGCTACGAGTCGGGAGACGAGCTGACCCCCGAAAACGCAAGCCGTCACCGCCGTTTCCATCCCCGTTGCGGCACGAGCTTCATGTTCGTCATGATCCTGCTTGGCGTGGCGGTCGGTATCTTCATTAACCGCATTCTCCCGGGACTTTCCCCCCTCGCGTATACCGGTATCCGCCTTCTGATCCTGCCGCTGATCGTCGGAGTCGGGTACGAGTTCATCATGGTTGCGGGAAAGCACGACAATGCTCTGACGCGCCTTCTCTCGGCACCCGGACTCTGGATGCAGCGCATCACGACCAAGGAGCCCGACGAAAAGCAGCTTGAGGTTGCGATCTGCGCACTGAAATACGCTCTCGTCTCCGCCTTTCCCGACTTTGACCGCGATGCCGTTACCTACCGTCCCGAGGACAAATCCAAAGCCGATTCTCCCGAAGAGGATGCACCCGAGGCCGAAAGTGAGCCAACGGCATGACGCTTCGCGAGCTTATCGAGGCTCTCGTTGGCGTGGGCGTTGGGCGCAACGACGCCGAAGCCGAGGCGCGCATTCTTTTTGAAAAGCGCGGCGGTATCCCCCCGATTCGCCTTTACACCGACAATCCTGAGCTTCCGAATGCCGTCTTCGACGAGGTTCTTTCTCGCCGAGGAAGGGGTGAGCCGCTCGCTTATATCCTCGGGAGCGTTGATTTCTACAGGGAAAGCTATCTCGTTACTCCCGACGTTCTGATCCCACGCTCGGACACCGAGCTTCTCGTAGAGTACGCTGTCGGACGTCTCCCGAAAAACGCCCGCTTTGCCGATCTCTGCACGGGAAGCGGCTGTATTGCAATCTCGATTCTTGCAAACCGCCCCGACACACACGCAATTGCACTTGACCTGTCGGGCGCCGCGCTTGCTGTTGCTCGGGAGAACGCCGAGCGAAACGGCGTTCTTTCCCGCATCGAATTCCTCGAGCAAAACGTCTTAGAGCCCTTTGAGCTCCCAAAATGCGATGCAATCCTCTCAAACCCCCCGTATATTGCATCCAACGTGGTACCGACACTGTCAAGAGAGGTTTCTTACGAGCCGAAATCGGCGCTTGACGGAGGAGAGGACGGACTGCTCTTTTACCGTACCATGCTCGGCTATCTCCCGAGGCAGCTTCGGGAGGACGGCTTCCTTTTGTTTGAGATCGGATACGATCAGAGAGACGCCTTGCTCTCGCTTGCGGAGGGGGTCTCGCTCTCCTGCGAGGTTCGTGCCGACTACGGCGGCAACCCCCGTATGGCGATTCTTTCCCTTCGGTAGAGCAGTCGCAAAGACCGCACCGAGTGCATATCCTTTCGTTGGATAACCGATCCGCCGAAAGGAGCCCCATGAACCAACCGACTCTGCTCCTGCTGTTCGGAGGCGCGAGCTACGAGCATGAAGTTTCGCTTCGCTCCGCCGCCGCCGTTTCCGATTCGCTTTGTGCCCAAGGCTACCCGCATCTGACCGCCGGTATCACAAAACGGGGGGCGTGGTACCTCTATCGCGGCAGCCCGCAACACATTGCCGACGGCTCCTGGGAAAGCCGCGGCGAGGAGCTTTGCCCGATTCTCCCCTGTCCGGGCGGCTTTCTGAAAACCGATTCGGGCGAGACGCTCCGAAATCTCGTCGTTTTCCCCTGCCTTCACGGTACGGGTGGCGAGGATGGGCGTCTTCAGGGGCTTCTGGAGCTCTACGGCATCCCCTATGTCGGCTGCCGCGCCGAAGCCTCTGCCGTTTGCATGAACAAATCGCTGACCAAGGATCTGCTCTCGCTTGGCCGCATTCCCATGGCGGGGAAGGTGGCAGAACGGATTTTGACCGATTCCGATGCCGTTCGGCTGACACAGCGCGCCGAGTCCCGCTTTCTCTACCCGATGTTCGTTAAGCCCGCGCGGTGCGGAAGCTCGGTCGGTGCCTCGATCGTCAAAGACCGAGACGAATGCATCGCTTCGATCGGTCACGCCGCAAAGTTTGACCAAACCGTTATGGTGGAGCGATTCGTGAAGGGGCGAGAGATTGAGCTTGCCGTATTGGAGCCGACGCCCGAGGCAACGCTTGTCTCGCCGCCCTGTGAGCCTCTCTATCGGGCGGCGTTTTACGACTATCACGCCAAGTACGATGGAAAGGGCGCCCGCCTTGCGATTCCTGCAAGCCTGCCAAAGCACACCTCGGAGATTCTTCGCTCACTCGCCGAAAAAATCTTTCGCCTGCTTGGCTGCCGGCATCTCGCAAGAGTCGATTTTTTCGTAGGAGAGACCGGCGAGGTCCTTTTCAACGAGATCAACACCCTCCCCGGCATGACGGCGGCAAGCGTTTTCCCCGCCGCAATGGAATCGCTCGGGCATCCGATCTCCGACTGGCTCCCCATGCTCGTGCGGGCGGCGGCGGAGGATGCCCCTTGATCGGCGTCTACGACAGCGGGCTCGGGGGATTAACGGTTCTCGGTTATCTGCGCCAACGTATGCCGAATGCAGATCTCCTGTATCTTGGAGACACCAAAAACCTGCCGTATGGCGAAAAACCCCCTTCTCTTCTCCGCCGCTATGCGGACGCAGCCTTCTCTTTCTTTGAAAAGCATTCGGTCTCCGCTCTCGTCGTTGCCTGCGGAACGGTAAGCTCGACGGTTTTGGAAAGCGAAGCTCCGCCGATCTTCCGTTTCCCGATTTTCGGCGTGGTACGGCCTGCCGCCGAGCTTGCTTTATCGTCGGGATTTCGCAGAATTGCCGTTCTCGCAACCGAGGCAACGATACGAAGCGGCGTTTACGGGCGACTGCTTTCACGGGGAGATGCCGAAGTTCTTCCGCTTGCCTGCCAGGCGCTCGTGTCCCTTGCGGAACGCGGCGCGGTAAGCCCCGAGGATCGGCAGCTCGTGCAGCAGGTTGCACGGCTGCTATCCCCACTCCGAGGGTTTTGCCCCGACGCCATCGTGCTCGGATGCACCCACTTTCCCCTGTTCTCCGAAATTATCCGAGGGCTTTTCCCGAAGGCAACGCAAATCGACTGCGGCCGTACTGCCGTCGATGCACTCCCACCCCGGCTTTGTGAGGTCGGAAGCCGATCGACGAGCTATTACGTTACGGGCTCCGCCTCTCTCTTTTCCGAAAGTGCGGGGATTGACGCGCGCGTTTCGGTGCATGAAATCAAGCTTTCCCATACAGGATAAATCAAATACCAAGCAAAAAGGAAACCGAAATCATGGCAAATTACAGAAGAGGAAGAATCAACGACGCCATTGCAAAGGAGCTTTCGATGGCACTGCGCGAGGCGCGCGATCCGAGAATCGTCTCGGCGCTCGTCAGCGTCACGCACGCCGACGTTTCAGCCGATCTCAAGGTTGCAAAAATCTACTTTTCCTCAATGGGAGACAAAAAGGAGGTTCTTGCGGCGCTTCGCTCGGCAAGCGGAATGCTTCGCCGTCATCTTGCAATGACGCTCAACCTGAGGATTACTCCCGAGCTGCTCTTCTATCCCGACTCCTCCATTGAGCACGGCGCCCACATCGCCGAGCTTCTTCACAGTATTGAGTCAGCTCGCAAGCCGATCGAGGAGGAGGAATCGTGAACCGCCTGACGCTTGACGAGCTCTGCGACAGGCTTTTTGCCGTTCAGACGCCGCTCATCGTGATGCATACGCGCCCCGACGGCGATACCGTCGGTTCCGCGGCTGCGATGGTGCGCCTCTTTGCCCTGCTTGGAAAAGAGGCACGCGTAATCGCACCCGATCCGATCCCAAGGCGACTCGCTTTCCTTTGCACCGACCTCGATTTCACAGAGCCCGACCTTGACGGCGCCCCGTATACGGTCATCACGGTTGACGTTGCCTCGCGCACACAGCTCGGAGCTCTCCGCGACCGTCTCACGGGAAGTCTGTCTCCCGCGCTGATGATCGATCATCACGAGCGCGGAGAGGCGTATGCCGACGGCTACGTTCGCGCAAGCGCGGCGGCGGTGGGCGAGATCGTTTTCGATATTGCGAAACGGATGCTCGAAAGAGGCATGATTTGCGAAGCCCCTGTCGAGCTTTTGACTCCGATCTATGCGGCCGTTTCATCGGATACAGGTTGCTTCAAGTATTCTAACACCACCCCCCTTACACACGAGGTTGCCGCCTCATTGATTTCATCCGGCGTGGACGCCGCCGAAATCAACCGGCTGCTCTTTGACGTAAAAACAGCCGAGCAGCTTCGCGCCGAGGGGTACGTGCAAAGCAACCTCCGCCTTTCGGGCGACGGTCGCATTTCCCGAATTTCGATCTCGCGTGCCTGCCGCGAGGCACTCGGTCTGCTGGATGAGCATTTTGAGACCGCAATTGATATTCTGCGTTCTCTTGAGGGTGTCGAGATCGCCGTTGCTGTCAGAGAAACGCCCGACGGACGCTTCAAGGCATCGCTGCGCTCGACGGGCATCGACGTCGCTGCAATCGCCGCTTCCTTCGGCGGCGGCGGACATCTGCGCGCCGCAGGCTGCACACTCGACGCCAAAGACGCCGAGGCAGCCGCCGAGATCATCGTTGACAGAGCGCTTGCGTGCATCAAAACGAGCGAAAATACTTGACTTTCCAAGCACGCGGTGATAGAATATACCCATTCAGGATACTAAAAGAATAAGGAGACACTTCCATGGCAGAATTGCTTTGCTCCGAAGACAAAAGAAGCTGCTACTGTGCCGAGCTTTCGGCGCGGGATCTCGGCCGTCGCGTTTGCGTGATGGGCTGGACGCAGAGACAGAGAAATCTCGGCTCCCTGATCTTTATCGATCTGCGCGACCGCACGGGCATCGTCCAGCTCGCATTTGACGAGAAAACCGAGCAGTCGATCTTTGATAAGGCATTTTCGATCCGCTCGGAATACGTGCTGTGCGCGAAGGGAACCGTCCGCAGCCGCGGCGAGGGCGCAATCAATCCCAACCTTCCGACGGGTGAGATTGAAATTGCGGTTGATGAGCTTAAGGTGCTGTCAGCCGCCGAAACCCTCCCCTTTGAGATTGTAGAAAACTCACCTGTCCGCTCGGACGTTCGACTCCGCTACCGCTATCTCGACCTTCGCCGCCCCGATATGCAGCGCAATCTGCTTACTCGCTCAAGAATCGGAAAGATTGCACGCGATTATTACGAGAAGCACGGCTTCATTGATATCGAGACGCCAAACCTGATCGCCCCCACCCCCGAGGGCGCCCGCGACTATCTCGTTCCGAGCCGCGTGCATCCCGGAAAGTTTTACGCGCTTCCTCAGTCTCCCCAGCTTTATAAGCAGCTGTTGATGCTCTCGGGCTACGATCGCTATTTCCAGATCGCCCGTTGCTTCCGCGACGAGGACCTGCGCGCCGACCGTCAACCTGAGTTTACACAGATTGATACCGAGATGTCCTTCGTCGACGAAAACGACGTCATGCAGATGCACGAGGGCTTCCTCAAGCTCCTGGTTCGGGAGCTGTTTGGCAAGGAGCTTAACGACGCCTTCATCCGTATGCCGTACAAGGAAGCAATGGAACGCTTCGGCTCGGACAAGCCGGATCTGCGCTTCGGCTTCGAGCTGAAGGATCTCTCCTCACATCTTGCCTCTTCCGAGTTTAAGGTTTTCGCAGCCGCGATCTCGGGCGGCGGCTCGGTTCGTGGAATTAACGTTCGGGGCGGCGCTCGGTTTTCGCGCAAGGAGATCGACTCGCTGACCGATTTTGCCAAGACCTACCGCGCAAAGGGCCTTGCCTGGCTGAAATACTCCGAGAGCGGCGAGATTTCCTCCTCCTATGCAAAATTTCTCTCCGATGCCGAAAACGAAGCGATCAAGCAGGCGCTTTCTGCCGCCCCCGGAGACCTTTTGCTCATCGTTGCCGACAAAAACAGCGTGGTGTTCGACACACTCGGTGCGCTCCGCTGTGAATGTGCCAAGCGCCTTGGGCTTCTCGATCCCTTCGACTTCAAGTTCCTCTGGGTTACCGAATTTCCTCTCTTTGAGTATGACGAGGAGGATGGGCGCTTCTATGCGAAGCATCATCCCTTCACCAGCCCCATGGACGAGGATCTGCCGCTTATGGACAGCGCTCCCGCTTCGGTTCGCGCCAAGGCGTACGATATCGTCCTCAACGGCACCGAAATCGGTGGCGGTTCCATTCGTATCCACAGCGGAGAGATTCAAGCAAAGATGTTCAAGATTCTCGGCATGAGCGCCGAGGAAGCGCATGAAAAATTCGGCTTCCTGCTTGACGCCTTCAAATACGGCGTACCTCCCCACGGCGGACTTGCCTTCGGCTTTGACCGACTCGTCGCCCATATGCTCGGCATTACCGATATCCGCGACGTCATCGCCTTCCCGAAGGTTCAGAACGCCTCCGAACTCATGACGCAATGCCCCGCTCCCGCCGATCCGAAGGCGCTTACCGAGCTTTCGATTGCCATTGATCCTCCCGAAAAATCTTAACACCCCCCTATCAAGCGGCTTCCGATGAAACGGTATCGGAAGCCGCTTTTTTTAGTTTCACTGCCGGTCGACGGTTTGCAGAGAATTGAAAAGGTTCTTTTTCGGCATTTTTTGATATATTACAACAATTCTTTTCATTTGATAATAAAAGTTTACAATATTGATGAAAAGAGAAAAAACGAGCGAAAAAATACCGATCAACGCGGCAGCGGTACGCAATTTTACGAAAGTCAACGGAAAAAGGCAGCGTTTTTCACGTGAAATGGGGGGAGAGCGGAGTTTTGATGGGAAAACAGACGGGTTTTAGGACCTTGAGCTTTGGAGAAGCGCTTTTCGGGCGCTCTCGCGCAGATTCAAAAAGCGAACCCCCATAACCCCTAAAAACCAAAAAAGGCGCAGATCGAAAAAAAACAGCCGATCTGCGCAAGGAAAGCTCAATTCGCGAAGGGGAAGCCCACGCTCAGGAATAAAGCCCGAGCAGTCCGTCAACAAACGCCATGATCTCGGGAAGGAAGCGGCAGACAACGAAGAACAGAACCGTGAAAACGGCAATCAGAGCAGCGATGGCCTTGCCGTCGCTCCCCTCGGTTGAAAAGCGATGCAGACACTCCTCGGAGTCCGCCTCAACAAGATAAATAGGAACGAGACGAAAGTCCGGCTCGATCGGCTTCGCCGCCTTTTTGTCCTTCTCAAGTGCCAGCTGCTCCTCATAGGTACGGTCGATCTGTCCGACGTATCGGATATAGCGGCGCAAAACCGAGCCGGAGCGGCGAAGAGAAAGGCGCAAGGCCCACGGCAGGCGGAGTCCCGTCTCGCTCGGAATGACCGCCGACTCCTCACTCGTTGCACCGCGTGCAAGCAGCTCTCGGGGCAATCCGCCAAGAATACGCTTGTAGAGGACGAAGGCAACGCCTGCAGCCATAATGCCGAGGAAAACGCAGGCAATCCCAAGCACGACTGTCCACGCCTCAAGGCGGTTCGAAAGATTGTTAAAATATGGAAGCGGCGGATTAAAATAGCGGAATAGCAAATATTCCCATATTTCCGCCCACAACGACGGTTCGGATAAAAGATTCCACATCATATTTCACCTAACGTCAAAGGGAAGCGATAAAATCGTCGCCCATGATGCTTCGAAGGAGCGATTCGAGATCCTCGTTATCCTCGAAATACAGTGATACCAGCTTTTTAGATCCCGTAGAGGTGATTTTTACCTTTCTTCCAAGCCCCTGCATCATTTTCTGCTCGAGCTCAGCAACGTAATCCACGCGGAAGGTCGCTTCGGGCTCGCTTTTCTCCCGAATCGGGCGATTCGCTCGCTTTACGGCATCTTCAAGCTCACGCACCGACAGCGAAAGCTCAATCGCACGCTTGGCGAGAGGCAAAATCTGCTCCCGATCACGAAGACCGAGCAGCGTACGCGCATGACCGGCACTTAAATCCCCCGAAGCAACGAGCTTCAGAACCTCGTCGGGCAAATCAAGTAGTCTCAACGCATTTGCGATGGCGCTGCGGCTCTTACCGACCTGCCGCGAAAGATCCTCTTGCGTCATTCCGTACTCGTTTGCAAGCGAGCGGAATGCCATCGCCTCCTCGATCGGGTTCAGGTTCTCGCGCTGCACGTTCTCAACGAGCGCAATCTGAGCGGCGGCAAGCTCGTCCTTATCAAGCACAATCGCCGGAATTTCGGTCAAGCCGACGAGCTTGGAGGCACGCCATCTGCGCTCACCGGCGATGATCTGATAGCGATCTCCGCCAATCTCTCGCAGAAGAATCGGCTGAAGAACCCCATGGACAGCAATTGAGTCGGCAAGCTGCGCGAGCGCTTCGGTATCAAACACCTTTCGCGGCTGACCGTTTTTGGGATCAATCAGCGAAATCTGAATCTTCTGCACGCCTTCCTTCTTGGGCTCGTCCTCAAACGTATCCAAAAACAGACTGTCAAGGCCTCTTCCGAGGCCGCTTTTCTTTACTGCCATTCGTTTATCCTCCTTTTCATTGTTTCACGTGAAACACGATTCGACAATGTTTCACGTGAAACATCCTTAAATGCGAAGCATCAGTTCCTTTGCAACGTCATTATATTCGAGCGTTGCCTTGCAATAAGGGTCGTGATAGCAAATCGGCTCCCCGTAGCTCGGTGCCTCGGAAAGCACGACCTGGCGGGTAATGGGCGTTGCAAACAGCTTATCCGCGTAATAGCGCTTAATATCGTCCACCACCTGCTTGGTTTGCGTCAGACGGCCATTGTACATCGTCAGAAGAATGCCGACGATCTGCAGCTTGCTGTTCGAATGCTTTTTCACCTTGCTGATCGTCATCAGAAGCTGCGTCAGCCCCTCCATAGCGAAGAACTCGCACTGCATTGGAATCACAACGCCGTCCGCCGCTGTCAGAGATGCGACGGTAATCATTCCGAGCGAGGGCGGACAGTCAATAAAAATGTAGTCAAACTCAGGCGAGATCGGCTCAAGAATTTCCTTGAGCTTTGCCTCGTGACTCTCCATCTGATGCAGATCGTACTCAACCCCCGCAAGCTCAAGGGTTGAGGGAATGATCCAAAGATTCCGATAGTTCGTTCGGACGAGCGCCTCGCTTGCGGTACATTCTCCGACAAGCACCTCGTATATGTTATGCGGCGTGTTTCGCTTACTGACGTTCACGCCGGTTGTTGCGTTTCCTTGCGGATCCATATCAATCAGAAGAACCTTTTTACCCTTCTTTCCGATTGCGGCGGCAAGATTGACGCAGGACGTCGTTTTTCCAACGCCACCCTTTTGGTTGGAAAACGCTACGATCTTTGCCATTTTCTTCTCCTTTCGGTTTCCTTCCCCTTCATTATACAATGCACGGAGCTTTATTGTCAAGAAAAAGCTTGTAAACCTTTTGGGAAATTGTTTCACGTGAAACAATTTCCCATTTTCCCACATCGTGATGTGAGGAAGAAAAAGCACCGAGAGCCGCAGGGAAGCCCCCCGCAAGCTCTCGGTGCTTGCTTTTCGGTTTTTGAAGGTGAGGTCTTTATTCCTTTTTGCCGTCGCCCTTCAAATTGTTCAGAAACTTCTTGAAAAAGCTGGTCTGCTTTCGGTTGTTGCTCTCGCCGCAGCTCTTGGCGAACTCCTCAAGAAGCTCCTTTTGCTTTTGACTGAGGTCTCTCGGGACTTCAACGTTGACACGGAACACAAGGTTCCCCTTCCGTCCGCTCGAGACGCCCGTCAGCCCTTCGCCGCGCACGGTGAAGGTGGTACCGGTCTGCGTGCCCTCGGGAATCGTATACTTGGTTTTGCCGGTCAGCGTCGGCACCTCGATCTCGGCACCGAGAGCCGCCTCGGCGATCGTGATCGGAATCTCACAGTAGAGATCGTTTCCGTTTCTCTCAAAGAGCGAATGCGAGCGAACGCGAACCTCGATGACGAGGTCGCCCGCCATGCCGCCGTTCCGTCCGGCATTTCCCTGACCGCGAAGGACGATGCGCTGTCCGTCGTCAATTCCGGCGGGGATCTTGACGTCAAGCGTCTTGTTAATCCGTACGTAGCCGCTGCCGTTACAGTTCTTGCAGGGGTTCTTGATCTGCTTTCCGCTTCCGCGGCACGCCGAACAGGTCTGCTGGGTCTGCATCATGCCAAGCATCGTTCTCTGCTGAACGGTGATACGGCCCGTCCCGCGGCAGGTAGGGCAGGTTTCCACTGCCGATCCCTGAGCAGCGCCGCTGCCGTGACAATCTCCGCACGCCTCAATACGCTTGAAGGTAACCTCGCGCTTGACGCCGAACGCCGCCTCTTCAAAGGAGAGCGTCACACGCGCCAAAATATCGTCTCCGTCGATCGGAGCGTTGCTCCGACGGGCAGATCCTCCCCCGAAGCCTCCGCCGAAGAAGGAGGAGAAAATATCGCCCATATCGAAGCCCTCAAAGCCTCCGCCGCCTCCGCTAAAGCCCGCGGACGGATCGAACGCGGCGTGCCCGTACTGATCGTACTTTGCGCGCTTTTCGGCATCCGACAGAATGCTGTTTGCCTCGTTGATTTCCTTGAATTTCTGCTCAGCCTCGGCGTTTCCGGGGTTCAAGTCCGGATGATACTGCTTCGCCAGCTTTCGGTACGCGCTTTTGATCTCTGCCTCGGTCGCCGTTTTCGGAACGCCGAGCACCTCATAATAGTCTCTTTTCGTTTCAGCCATAAGGACTCCTATTAAACCCAAGCCGTGCGCCCCGAAACCGCTCGGCTCGGGGCGCACCCTTTGATCGTTGAATTATTTCGTCTTATCCTCGAAATCGGCGTTGTAGACGGTTCCGTCCTCACCGGTTGCGCCTGCATCCGCGCCCTGCGCCGCCTGCGCTTCCTTGTAGAGCTTCTCGGCAAGCGGATAGAAGGACTTTTCAAGCGCCTCGGTATCCGCCTTGATCGCCTCGGTGTCGCCGCTCTTAACGGTTTCCTTCAGCTTCTCGATCGCGGCAAGCACGTCGGTCTTGTCGGCATCGGTGAACTTATCTCCGGCATCGGCGATCGACTTTTCGATCTGGAAGATCGTCGACTCAGCACGGTTTTTGATCTCAACGGCTTCCTTCTGCTTTTTGTCCTCATCAGCGAAGCGCTCTGCATCCTTGACGGCGCGCTCGATATCCTCCTTCGACATATTGGTAGAGGAGGTAATGGTGATATGCTGCTCCTTGCCGGTTCCCTTATCGGTTGCCGATACGTTGACGATGCCGTTGGAGTCGATATCGAAGGTGACCTCAATCTGCGGAACTCCGCGGGGTGCCGCGGGGATCCCGTCGAGCACGAAGCGACCGAGAGTCATGTTGCCTGCCGCCATCTCACGCTCGCCCTGCAAAACGTGGATCTCCACCGAGGTCTGGCCGTCTGCGGCGGTCGAATAGATCTGGCTCTTCTTGACCGGAATGGTGGTGTTGCGCTCAATGATGCGGTTGAAAACACCGCCGAGCGTCTCAATACCGAGCGAAAGGGGCGTCACGTCGAGCAGAAGCAGATCCTTGACGTCGCCGCCGAGAACGCCTGCCTGAATGGCTGCGCCGATAGCAACACACTCGTCGGGGTTGATGCCCTTGAAGGCATCCTTGCCGATCAGCTGCTTCACCGCCTCCTGCACGGCAGGGATTCTCGAGGAGCCCCCAACGAGAAGGACCTTCGAAACCTCGGACGCGGTGATGCCCGCATCCGACAGCGCCTGTCTCGTGGGAACCAGCGTTGCCTCAATCAGATCGCGCGTCAGCTCGTCAAACTTCGCACGGGTCAGGGTTGCTTCAAAGTGCTTCGGGCCGGTTGCATCCGCCGTGATAAAGGGAAGCGAAATAGCAGTCGTCATCATACCGGAAAGCTCGATCTTCGCCTTCTCTGCGGCATCCTTCAGACGCTGGAGCGCCATCTTATCCTTGCGCAGATCAATTCCGCCGTTCTCACGGGCGAAGGTGTCTGCCATCCAGTTCATCACTCTCTCGTCGAAGTCGTCGCCGCCGAGACGGTTGTTACCGGCCGTCGCAAGCACCTCGAACACGCCGTCCGAAATATCGAGAAGCGAGACGTCGAAGGTTCCTCCGCCAAGGTCGAAGATCATAATCTTTTGCGAGCCTTCCTTATCCATACCGTAGGCAAGTGCCGCGGCGGTCGGCTCGTTGATGATACGAAGCACCTCAAGGCCCGCAATCTTTCCCGCATCCTTGGTTGCCTGACGCTGTGCGTCGGAGAAGTATGCCGGAACCGTGATCACCGCCTGGCTGACCGTCGTTCCGAGGTACGCCTCGGCGTCGGCCTTCAGCTTCTGAAGAATCATTGCCGAGATTTCCTGAGGGGAATACTTCTTGTCGTCGATCGCTACCTTGCGATCGGTGCCCATATCTCTCTTGATGCTCATGATCGTGCGGTCGGGGTTGGTAATTGCCTGACGCTTTGCTACCTGACCGACCATGCGCTCCCCGCTCTTCGAGAAGGCGACGACCGAGGGGGTCGTTCTGCTTCCTTCGGGATTGGGAATAACGATCGGCTCGCCGCCCTCAAAAACGGCGACGCAGGAGTTGGTGGTTCCAAGATCGATACCGATAATCTTTGCCATGTCTGTTTTCCTCCGAATTTATATGATAATATTTTTAACCTGTTTAATTTGCGACCCGAACCATCGCATAGCGAACGATCTTGTCGCCCTTGCGATAGCCGCGCTGGAAGACCTCAAGGATTTCTCCCTCCCCATAGGCCTCGTCCTCCACGTGCATGATCGCGTTATGGAGATTGGGATCAAAGGTCTCGCCCGGCTCACCGAACGGCTCGACACCGAATCTCGCCAGCATATCGGAAAGCGATCTTGCGACGAGTCCAAGTCCCTCGGCAACCTTCTCGGGCTCCTCCTTATACTGTGCCGCCCGCTCGAGATTATCCGCGATCGGCAGGATCGCACCGATGACGTCCGAGACGGCGTCGGTATAGATTCCGTCGCGTTCCTTTTGGCTTCGCTTGCGGTAGTTCTCGTACTCCGCCGCCATGCGAAGGTGCTTCTCCTTTGCCTCGGCAAGCTCGGCTTCCTTTTCCGAAAGCGCCTTCCGAAGCTGTGCGCTCTCGCGCATTTCCTCTTTTTCGGAGAGCTTCTCGCTCTCAAGTGTCTCCTCTGCCTCTGGCGTAGGGGTTGCGTTTTCCATGCTCTCGTCGAGGGGGTTCTTCTTTTCCATTCGCGCTATCATCCTTTAATTACTCTTTTTGGAATCGTCTTCATCCGAAAGCAGATGGTCGATTCCGCTTGCAAGCTGGTCGATCGTCGAGATAACTCTCGCATAATCCATGCGCCGCGGCCCGATCACGCCGATGGCACCGAGCACCCGTCCGCCGCTTCGGATCGTTTTGAACACGAGGGTCGAATTGTTCATGACCTTGACGTTGTTCTCGCTTCCGATGTATACGTTAACGGCATCGCTGTCACGGCTCGCGTTCACCATGTCAAGGATCGGTCCCTTCTTCTCAAGCAGATCAATTACCGAGCGCAGCTCCTCGCGGTCCGAATACTCGGGATACTGCAGCAGCCGGTTAACGCCCTCAATCTGCAGGTCTCCCGCATCGTCCTCCGTCATCATGTCGTAAACGGCACGCACGATCGGATGCACCATCGCCCCGAACTCGCCCATACGCCGCTCAATCTCCAAAATAACGGGGAGCGAGATCTGATCGGCCTCGCACTCGACGAGGTGCTCGTTGAGAGAAGCGATCAGCATCGCCACGATCCCGGGATCCACCGCAAAGGAAAGCCGAATCGTCTTGGTCTTGACGGCACCGCCGCCAAGCATCAGAACCAAAAGGAAGCTCCTTGCATCAAGGAAAATCCCCTCAAAGCGCTCCGCCCTCACGCGGGACGCGGGGGGACGCACCGAAAGCGCCGTATAGTTGGTCATGCTGGATGCAAGACGCGATGCCTCGGCAAGAATCTGATTCAGCTCGCTGATCTTGCGGCCGAGGCTCCTCGTGATCTCGCTAATCTCCTCGGTGGTTCTCCGATAGTTCGAAAGCAGTGAATCCACGTAGAAGCGATAGCCGAGCTGCGAGGGCACGCGCCCCGCAGAGGTATGCGGCTGCTCAAGGAAGCCGAGCGCCTCAAGCTCCGCCATCTCGTTGCGGATGGTCGCCGAGGAGCAGGAGAGCTGCTTATCCTGCGCCAGATACTTTGAGCCGACCGGCTCACCGTACGCAATATGCGCGTCAATGATTGCCTTCAGAATGAGCTGCTTCCGCCGGCTGATCTGATATCCGTCCGTTGCACTCCCCTCCCTTCCCGTTTTCGGATTAGCACTCAAATATCGCGAGTGCTAATTCCGTTATAAATGTACCACCGTTCATACAAATTGTCAAGAGATTCTTCCCATTTTATTATGAACTTTTTGTTAATTCGGGGCCGAGACTGCTAATTTCAGGTTGGATGCCGCACCAAACGCGCAGATTTCAAGAAAAACCGAGCAAAAACGAGCCCCTTTCCCCTTGACAAGGTAGGAAAGAATATATTATAATATATATCGGAGTTTTTTCGGCACTCGCGAGCGTGTAACGGGTGCAGGCAAGCTTCATGAAACAACGTGTTCCGATTCATCGGAAGGTATACATGAGAGTATACGAAAAAGGAGGTGTAAAGTGAATCCTATTTACGTAGTATGTGCGATCGGTGGCATTGCCATCGGTATTCTGCTCGGCATCCTGATCCGAAAAAAGGTTGCCGAATCAAAGATCGGCTCCGCAACTCTGCAGGCAAACCGAATCCTCGAGGAGGCCATCCGTAACGCCGACGCCCGCAAAAAGGAGTCTCTGATTGAGGCAAAGGAGGAGATTCTCCGCTCCAAGAGTGAGGCAGACGCCGACATTAAGGAACGCCGCCGCGAGGTGTCAAGGCAGGAGCGCCGCATCGCTCAAAAGGAGGAATCCCTCGACAGAAAGCTTGAGGGGCTCGAAAAGAAGGAAGCCGACCTGCATACGAAGCAGGAGGAGGCGGAGGCCATCAAGGCAAAGATCCGCGAGGCTCTTGACGAGCAGCTCGTTCGCCTCGAAAAGATCTCGGGCATGACCTCGGAGGAGGCAAAGCGCGAGCTTCTCACGAAGCTTGACGGCGAGCTCTCCCACGAAACGGCGCTCAAGCTCGCCGAATACGAGGCGCAGTTCCGCGAGGATGCCGACGCCAAGGCAAGAGACATTCTTTCGCTTGCGATTCAGCGCTGTGCCGCCGATCACGTCAGCGAGGTGGCGATCTCGGTCGTCACGCTTCCGAACGAGGAAATGAAGGGCCGCATCATCGGCCGCGAGGGACGGAATATCCGTACCATTGAGACCCTGACCGGTGTCGAGCTGATTATTGACGATACGCCCGAGGTCATTACGATTTCGGGATTCGATCCCATCCGCCGCGAAACCGCCCGTCTTGCGCTTGAAAAGCTCATCTCGGACGGCCGTATCCATCCCGCACGAATTGAGGAGATGGTCGAGAAGGCAAGACGCGACGTCGAGAGCTCGATCAAGCAGGAGGGAGATAAGGCGATCTTCGAGACCGGCGTGCACGGTCTGCACGTCGAGCTGATTAAGCTTCTCGGACGTCTGCATTACCGTACGAGCTACGGACAGAACGTTCTCCGTCATTCGGTTGAGGTTTCGCTTCTGTCGGGCATGATCGCCGAGGAGCTCGGGGTTGATTCGAGCGCCGCAAAGCGCGCGGGACTGCTTCACGATATCGGCAAGGCGCTGACCGCCGAGATCGAGGGCTCGCACGTGCAGCTCGGCGTTGACGTTGCGCGTAAGTACCGCGAGAGCAAGGAAATCATTCATGCGATCGAGGCACATCACGGCGACGTCGAGGCAAAGAGCGTAATCGCCTTGATCGTGCAGGCGGCAGACGCCATTTCCGCCGCCCGTCCCGGTGCTCGCCGTGAGAACGTCGAAAACTATATCAAGCGTCTGCAAAAGCTTGAGGAGATCTCGGGCGACTTCAAGGGCGTTGAGAAAACCTTTGCTATTCAGGCAGGCCGCGAGGTCCGCGTCATCGTCAAGCCCGAGGAGATCAGCGACGATCAGATGAAGATTCTTGCCCACGACATTGCAAAGAAGATCGAGGGCGAGCTTGAGTATCCCGGACAGATCAAGGTCAACGTGATCCGCGAAAGCCGTTATACCGACTTCGCAAAATAAGCAACTGAAATCCAACACGCAAGATAAGCGGAATCGGACAAACGGCGCCAAACCGAATGTTTGATTCCGCTTTTTCACGAATACGGAAAGGACAACCCATGCAAAGACTCCTTTTTATCGGTGACGTTATCACACCCCGCGCCGTCGCCTTTCTTGCAAAGAGCCTCTGGACGGTCAGACGGCGCGAGGGAATCGACTTCGTCGCCGTCAACGGAGAGAACGCCTCCTTCCTCGGCGGCATCTCGGACGAGGCGGCAGAGGCGCTGCTCTCGGGCGGCGCCGATTGCATCACCGGCGGTAATCATACCCTGCAAACCCGCTCTATCTACCGCAAGCTCGAGGAGGGACAAGCGGTTCTTCGCCCTCTCAACTATCCCGACGCCGCCCCCGGCTGCGGCTACGGTATCCTCAACGCCGGCGGAGCGCGCATTCTCGTGATCTCGGCGCTCGGAACCGTCTATATGGAGCCGGGACTTGCCGATCCGCTTCCCTTGATTGAACGCGTGCTCGCGCGCGAGAGCGGAAGATACGATCTCTCGCTTGTCGATCTTCATGCGGAGGCAACCGGAGAGAAGCTGACGGTCGCCCATGCCCTCGACGGCCGCGTCTCGGCGGTCATCGGAACGCATACGCACGTACCGACCGCCGACGAGCAGATCCTGCCGGGCGGTACCGCCTATCTCTCGGACGTCGGCATGTGCGGACCGACGGGGGGGATCCTCGGCGTTGCGCCGCGCGTCATGATCGAGCGCAGCCGTACGCATCTTCGCATCCCATACGCCGAGGCCGGCGGCGCGATTCTTGCAAACGCCGTCATCCTTGATCTCGATGAGGCAAGCGGCCGCGCCGTCGCGATCCGACGCTTCTGCTTTGGGGAGGGCGATCTGTAATCGCACGCACGCTATTGACTTTTTCGGTGCTTTGTGGTACACTGACAGATGGTTGCGGTCGCAACCATCTGTAATGACAGAAGGAGGACAGCATGATGCCAACGACAGGCCCCGGCGGATCGGGGATGAGAAACGGGGGGAGCCAACGCGACGGCACTCGCGTGCATATGGTTCCGCCGCCGAACGGAGTCGGCGATCTTCCGCGCTTTCTCCGAGAGCTGATCGGGGGGTTCTTCTTCCGCCTCTCCTATATCTTCAGGCTCGTTTGGCAAACCGGGCCGTGGATTCTCTTCATCATGAGCTTCATCTCGCTCTTCCAGGGCGTGATGCCGATCGTCGGATCGCTTCTTTCTCAAAAAATTCTGAACGAGCTGCAGGAGGTCATTGCAAAGCAAGCCGCCGACAGCGCAGGCGGCATCGCCGTGGACGTTCAGATGTGGGCCGACAGCTTTATCGGCTCGACGGCGATGTTCCTGCTCATTTTTCTCTTCACCTATCGGATTCTGAACCACGTCGTCAACCGCGTCAATCACGCCGTCACGCGCATCGCGGGTGAGCTGGTCGTGCGGCGCGTGAAAACGATCATTATGCAGAAGGCGGCAACGCTCGACCTTGCCTCCTTTGATATGCCCGAGTTTTACGAAAAGCTCGAAAACGCCAACCGTGAAGCGGGGAACCGCCCGATCCAAATCCTTTCCTCGACCTTCTCGGTCATCAGCACCGTCATCAGCTTCGTCGGCTATATCCTGATCCTCTCGGCGGATATGCCGCTTGCCGCCGTCGGTATTCTTGCCGTCACCTTCCCGTCGGCGCTCGTAAACTTCATCTACCGCCGTAAGCATTTCGCCTATATGCGCTTCCGCTCGCGCGACCGCAGAGAGATGAACTACTATTCGGATCTCCTCGTCAACAAGGATATCGTCAAGGAAATCCGTATGTTCGATCTCTCGGAGCATTTCATTGCATCCTATGAGTCGGTCTTCCGCCACTACTTCAAGGGTCTGCGCCGACTGATCGTTGCCGAGGGCTTCTGGCACGTCTTTTTCGCAATCCTCTCGGCGTGTGTCAACTGTCTCTGCTACGGCTACGTCGCGCTCGGCGTCTTTACCGGAAAATTCAAGATCGGTGACTACTCGCTCTATACCGGCTCGCTGAATTCCATCGCCAACGACGTCAGCTCCCTGATCTCCTCCTCGGCAAGCATCTATGAAGGAACGCTCTTTATCGACAACCTGATCGTCTTCCTAAAGGAGGAGCAAACCGTCTCCTGCCGCCTCGAAACCCCCGTTCCCGTGGCACACGGAGAGGGACATACCCTCGAATTTGTCAACGTCAGCTTCCGCTATCCGGGAACCGACCGCGACGTGATCCGAAACGTCAACCTTCGATTCCGCCCCGGAGAAACCGTCGTTCTCGTCGGACTGAACGGTGCGGGAAAAACCACCCTGATCAAGCTTCTGACCCGTCTTTACGATCCGACCGAGGGACAGATTCTCCTTGACGGACACGATTTGCGCGATTACGAGCCGTCGGATCTGTACCGTATGTTCGGCATCATCTTTCAGGATTTCGGAAGGTACGCCGTTTCAGTCGAGGACAACATCCATTTCGGCGATATTCACCGCGAAAAAAATCCGGCGGAAATCCGACAAGCCGCCGACGAGGCAAACGCCACCTATATTGATCGGCTCCAAAACGGCTATGACACCCAGCTGATGAGGATCTTTGACAAACAAGGGACCGAGCTCTCGGGCGGTCAGTGGCAGAAGCTTGCCATCGCCCGCGCCTTTTACAGCACCTCTGACGTGCTCATCCTCGACGAGCCGACCGCCTCTCTCGACCCGATTGCCGAGCAGGAGATCTTCAACCAATTCGACCGTCTGCGGCAGGGGAAGACCACCATCTTCGTCTCCCACCGTCTCTCCAGCGCAACCGTCGCTTCAAAGATTGTCGTGCTGCTCGAGGGCGAGGTCATTGAGCAGGGAACGCACGACGAGCTGATGGAAAGCCGAGGTCGCTACTACGAGCTTTTCTCGACCCAGGCGAAGCGCTATCTCGCCGAGGAGGACCGAATCCGAGAGTTCGACTCCGAGTCCGAGCAGCTTTCTTGAATTTTTTCGCAACATCGGGAGACTTTTTTCAAAAAATCTATTTACTTCCACGAAAAAATTTGTTACAATAAACCTTGGATAGGCTAAGCTGTCCTTTACCTTAAAAATAATTACACGGAGGATACATACCATGGCAAAAGTGAACGCTGAGGAAAACATGAATGCGTTTGCAACCGCGACCAAGGCCGAGGTTGCAGTCGACGCATCCAAGAAGATCCGCATCGGTATCATCGGAACCGGATGGATCGCAGAGTCTCACGTCTACAGCATGCTCAAGCAGCCCGACGTTGAGATCGTCGCCGGTTGCGACATTGTTCCCGGCAAGGCTGCAGCCTTCTTCAAGAGAGAGACCAACCTTGAGAACGTCAAGACCGACTATGCCTCTCATAAGGAGATGCTTGCAGACAAGAGCCTGAATCTTGACGCCGTCTGCATCTGCACCTATAACTGCCAGCATGCTCCCTGTGCGATCGACGCACTCAACGCAGGACTTCACGTCATGCTTGAGAAGCCGATGTGCGTGACCACCGAGGAGGCAATCGAGATCATGCGTGCCGAGAAGAAGAGCGGCAAGGTTCTTTCGATCGGCTTCCAGCCTCGCTTTGACGAGAATATGCAGATGATCAAGAAGATCGTCCAGTCGGGTGTTCTCGGTAAGATCTATTACATCCAGACCGGCGGCGGCCGCCGCCGCGGTATCCCGACTCCCTTCGGAACC
>JAZNFP010000051.1:0-9917 GCA_045576095.1 Eubacteriales bacterium | reverse complement strand
TCACGAGGATTCGTCTGATCTGAACGCGTTAGAAAAAACGTACTGTCTGCTACAAGGAAAGAATTTGGAACAGATCGAGCGAATCTTAAAAGAATTGATCGGTGCATGGACGCCCCAAAAGGCAGGCTATGAAATGCGATCGGTTGGATATCTTTATGAGTTGCTTTCGCAGTTCTATTTTGAGTATACGAAGGAACAAAATTCCGTTATTTATCAAAGATTACTTCCTGCCAAGGAGTATATCGAGCAGCATTTCAAAGATCCCATAACCTTGGAGCAGTTAGCGTTTATTTCCAACATGAGCGTGACGAATTTCAGACGGGAATGGAAAAAAATATATTCGGAGGCACCAATACAATACCGTGATTCGATACGGCTTTATTATGCTAAGGAATATTTGAACAGCGGATATTATAAGGTTTCGGAGATCGCAGAAAAATGCGGATTTGATGACGTGAGCTATTTCGTTCGATTCTTTAAAAAGAACGTAGGCGTGACCCCCGGAGAATTTCGACGGCAACTGTTAAAAAACTGAAAAAGGCAATATCCCATACCGTTTGGTGAGATATTGCCTTCCTTGTTTTTATGCCGCTTTTTGTAAATTGTTGTTTGCCGCCGCAAGCATATTCTCAATGAAAATCCCGTACCCTGTGGTGGGATCGTTGATCATGACGTGGGTAACGGCGCCGATGAGCTTGCCGTTTTGGATGATGGGGCTGCCCGACATGCCCTGCACGATGCCGCCGGTGGCGGCAAGGAGCTTCGGGTCGGTGACGCGAAGCGAAAAGCATTTCGCCCCCTTGGCGTCGGGGCGAATCTCTGTGATCTCGACTCGGTAGTCGGTCGGCTTTCCGTCGGTCAGCGAGGTCCGCAGCGTTGCCTCGCCTCGGCGAAGCTCGCTCGGGGCGGCGACGGGGATGGCGTCGGCGGCGTTGCCGCGGTCCATGAGATAGCCGAACACGCCGCAGTCGGTATTGGCGGTAACCACTCCGAGCTTATCGGGGCAGAGCGTTCCGCGCAGCTCCCCGGGCTTTCCCGATTTTCCGCGCTCGATGCCATCCAGCATCACGCGAAGGACGGTTCCGCGTCGGGTGGGGATGAGAGCGCCGCTCTCGGTGTCGCAGATGCCGTGGCCAAGCCCCCCGAAGGCTCCGGTTTCGGGATCGACGAAGGTGACGGTACCGATTCCCGCGGCGCTGTCCCGGATCAGGATTCCGAGTCGCGGAACGCCGTTTTCTCCGATATAGGGGGTGAGCGTAACGTGCATCGTTTCACTTCCCCGCCGCAGCTTAAGAGTCAGTCGCTTATCCCGATTGTTTTTGAGTGCCTCTGTCAGCTCCTCCGCCCCCTTGACGGGGGTTTCGTTCATTTCAAGGATGATATCCCCCACGCGGATGCCTGCGCGGTAGGCAACGCGCTCCGCCTCGTTATCGGACATTCCGATGACGAGCACTCCGTCGGAGGCGAGGCGAACGCCAAAGGTTGTTCCTGCGGCGATCAGGCGTTTCTCGGCGCCCTGCTTTTTTTCGCCCTTCTCCGAGTGGCTTTGCAAAAAGAGCTTCGGCAGACGGAAATCAATCTCACAGTCTGTCGTTTGGGCGCTTACGGCAAGCGAAAGCGTACCCGTTAAAAGCAGGATGGTACACAGAGATGCAAGCAGCCTTCCTATGGATTTTTTCATGCGTATTTTCCTTTCCCGTTCTTTTCGTTTTCCGTTCGTTTCGTTTCGTATACGATGATTAGACTGAACCGACACGTCGAAAATATGTGCGGTAACATTGTTCGTACCATCAAGTTTTTTCCATACATAAAAACATGAGCTTTCGGATTTGGCGAAATCGAAAGCTCTGCCCTGCCGCAATAAGAGGCAGCCTGAAATGCAAATTACATTTCAGGCAGCCTCAACTTATATTTTGATGCGTTATTTTCCGTCGGTGAGATACGGGCGAATCTCGCGCACAGCGTCTGTGACGGCACGGGCGATGCCTGTCGCATCAACGGTGCCGAGCTCACGCATGGCTACGGCGGAAACGGCGGGGATCATGCAGATCGAGCCGACCTCGAGCACGGTTTCGTCGTAGGCAAGTCGGATGCCGAGATAGCCGAGAGCGGATTCGACAAGGCGCCGCCGCTCGGCGAGTCTTTCGCTTTGCAAGGCGTTTGCGGCACGCAAAACGGCAAGGCGGAGCATAGCAAGCGACACGGTGCTCCCTCGCGCGCTTGCGCTAAGCTGTCGGGTTCTGTGCATCCTCGTCAGAATGGCGCCGTACTGCGTCAGAAGATAGGCGAGCTCGCGCTCGTCAACCGTGATAGCAAGCTCGGGGATCTCGTCCGGCAAGAGCAGCGTATAGAGTCCCTCGCTCCGAAGGCACCTTTGCCAAACGACGAGAAACTCCGAGAGCAGAACGGCTCTTGCCGCCGGTGCGGGCGGCGCCTTGCGTGCTCCCTCAAGCGCACGCAAAGGTGCGCGGCTCTCGGAAACGGTGGGGCGCGAAAAACGGTGTCGGTGAATCAATTTTGCACCTCAAAGAAGTCGGCATGAGAAAGCTCTCGGTACAAATCGGTATACGAGATGCCGTCAAGCAGTCTCTCTGCCGCATCGTCGATCGACTCGTACAGGCGGTGCTCCAGGGCAAGATCGTGGATCTCCTCCTCGTGGGCGTTAAAATAGGAATCGTTTTTGGGAAGCCCGATGAGGATATAGAGCCCGAGGTCGGTTTCGACCATCTCGCTGATCTCGAGATCGCCAAGCTCCGCCGCAGTCTCGCAAAGCTTGCGGTCGCCGCTTCCGATGCCGCCCTTGGTGCTCAGGCAAAAGCCGTTGTCGATCTGGTCATAGCTGAGATTCAAGGTGTTCTGCGCGACGATGGGGATCATCTCGGCGTAAGTATCGCATTCAAGAAGCGCGGCTCTTGCGCGCTGTGCCTTGAGATAATACTGGTTCTCGTCGCCGCGGTTCTCGCTCGAAATGAAGACCCAGCTGATGCGCGCGCAGTCGTCGGAATCGTAAAAGGCACGCACGTCCTCGGGCGAGATGATGTTGGCACCGTCGTCCAGATTGGTGATCATCTTCTCGTACAGGAGTGCAAGGCAAGCATCCCAACGGTGGAGAAGGCGATTGACGCTGTCGTTCAATCCAAGCTCTTCGAGTGCCGCGAGATATTTCTTTTTCGAGCCGTAGCCCTCGACAAAGTTGCCGTCGAGAACTCCTCCGTCAATGTCGATCTTCACACGGTCGGAGACGAGACCGTCTACCTCTTTACCGTAAGGATCAATGCCGTTTTCCTCGCAGATCTCAAAGGTGGCGTAAATCTCGGCACAAAGCTCGATCGCCTCGGAGATCGCCTCGGCAAAGAGCTCTCCCCCGCTCTCGCCCTGCCATACCGATGGATCTCCCCCGTCGTACTCCTTTTGCGAGGCGAGCAGAAATGCTCTCAAGAGCTCAAAGCGAATCTCCTCGCCGTTAAGCGTTGCAACGACTCTTGTATCGCTCGCGCTTGATTTGACGGGCTTATAGTCTCCGCAGGAGACGAGCGAGAGAGCAAGCACGGCGAGAAGCAGTGTTGCCATCAGTCGGATTCCCATTCGTTTCATTTTGATACCGCCGATTCTTTTCGTTTGGCACGACAAGTCGTGCCGTTTTATTGTTTTATGATAGCACGGAATTGTTGTAAAATTATGAACGAATGAGCACATCGGGCGCCAAGATGAAAAAACTAAAAAAATAAAGGCGAAGCATTTGCTTTTTACGGTCGGATATGATATACTGTTTGCAGATTTATCCGAATGACGAAGGGAAAGGAACCGCCATGGAACAGAATACGAGCAACACGCAGGAGCAAAGCTATTCGGTACCGCTTTCAAGGATCATCGCCGATCGCTCGCTCGAAACGCTTTATCTCCCCGATCTTCCAGAGAATATTTCCGTCACCAATCCCGGCGTGAACCGCCCCGGACTTCAGTTCGCCGGCTTTTACGATCATTACGAGCCGTCAAGGCTTCAGCTGATCGGAAAGGTGGAGTATCTGTATCTCGAGCAGCTGCCGGGCGAGCAGCGCTCAAGACAGCTCGAGCGCTTTTTCGAGTCCCGTCCCGTCGGCGTGATTCTCACGTCGGACCTCGAGGCGATCGACGAGATGCAGGCGTTTGCCGAAAAATACCGCGTTCCCCTGCTTCGCACCTCTCTTGCGACCTCCTCGTTTCTCGCAGCTCTGATCGGATTCCTCAACACCGAGCTGGCGCCGCGCATTACGCGGCACGGCGTTCTCGTCGAGGTCTACGGCGAGGGCATTCTTCTGCTTGCCGACAGCGGCGTCGGAAAGAGCGAAACGGCAATTGAGCTTGTTAAGCGCGGACACCGTCTGATCGCCGACGATGCGGTTGAGATTCGCCGCGTTTCGGCAAAAACGCTGGTCGGGCGTGCGCCTGAGATTATCCGACATTACGTTGAGCTGCGCGGAATCGGCATCGTTGACGTTCGCAGGCTGTTCGGTATGGGAGCGGTCAAGGATACCGAAAAGATTGATTTGATTATCAACCTTGAGCAATGGGTGCAGGGTAAGATGTACGACCGCCTTGGACTTGAGGAGCAGACGACCGATATTCTGGGGATCAAGATCCCCTCGATTCTGATCCCCGTTCGTCCCGGACGAAATCTCGCGATCATCATTGAGATTGCCGCGATGAATAACCGTCAGAAGAAGATGGGATACAATACGGCGGAGGAGTTCAACAAGCGGCTGATGGACTCGATGGGACTCGGCAACTGACGGCTCTGTGGCAAAGGGGCAAACCTCGCATATATTGATAGTAGGAACCTCGGTTCCCAAACAATACGGAGGTACCCCATGAACAACTGCTTTTGCCATCTGTTTAACGACGACTCTTGCACCTGGATCATCATCATTGCGCTCGTTATTCTGTTCTGCTGCTGCTGCGGTCACTAAGGAATCCGAGCTCGGGCGGAGAGTCTGCCAAAAACGGCGTGCGGGGAAACCCGCACGCCGTTTTTGGAGCTTGACGGTTCTTTTTCGGGAGTTGCACACATACAATACCGCAGTACAACGGGAGGTGAGTATCATGTTCATTTGCTCGGTTCGCGCATCGACCTTGAAATTCGTTATGGTTGCGGCGGTTTCTCTGACTCTGCTCGTCTCGATTCTCGTGCTTGGAAACGAGGGGCTGATCGCAGCCGCCGAAACCTCGTCGATCAGCTACGTCGGAATTGACACCAACGAAAAACGCATCCGTTTCCTTGAGAGCTTTGGCTGGAAGGTGGGCGAGGAGGTGATCTCCGAGGAGAGCTTTCAGATTCCCGAAAGCTTTGACCGCGTGCTCTCGGGCTATAACGAGATTCAAAAAGCGCAGGGGCTCGATCTCTCGCGCTATCGGAAAAAGAAGGTTACGCGTTTCGTTTACGAGGTGAAAAACTACGAGGGATACGACGGAAAGGTTTACGCGACCCTGGTCGTTTACCGTGACCGCGTGATCGCGGCGGATATTGCATCGGCAGATCCGCGAGGCTTCGTATCGGGGCTTGAAAAATAAATTTCGGCAAAAATCGGGTGTGCAGTATTGCAATTTGCTTCAAAATGATGTAAAATAGAACAATCAAGATCAAAAAACGGACCGTGAATCAAAATGAAAAAAAAAGAAAAAACGACCTCACACGATCGCGTCGTCTTCACCGAGGAGATGCGCGAGAAGGGGTACACCATTCTGATCCCCACGATGCTCCCCCGACATTTCGAGATGATCGCCAAGATTGCGGGAGCGTACGGCTACCGCGCGGAGGTTCTGGAAAATACCGGCCCTACCACGATCGAAAACGGTCTGCGGTACGTACATAACGATACCTGCTATCCGGCGCAGCTCGTCATCGGACAATTCATTTCAGCACTCGAGTCGGGAAAATACGATCCGCACCGCGTTGCGCTGCTGTTTGCACAAACGGGCGGCGGCTGCCGTGCGTCCAACTACATTTCGCTGCTCCGCAAGGCACTGAAGAAGGCAGGGTACGACTACGTTCCGGTCATCTCGCTCAACTTTGCCGGGCTTGAGAAGAACCCGGGCTTTCGCATCTCGCTGCCGATGCTTCGGCGCCTGGTGTACGCAGTGCTCTACGGCGATCTTTTGATGCTGCTTGAAAACCAATGCCGTCCATACGAGGTGCACGCGGGAGAAACCCGTGCTCTCTCGGATGCTTTAACCGACCGTCTTGCTCGGCAGCTCGGGCGGAAATCGCGTCTCTCCTACCGCGAAGTCCGCGCGACCTACGGCGAAATCGTCTCTGCCTATGCCAAGATCGAAAGGCGGCGGGAAAAGCGGCTTCGCGTTGGAATCGTCGGAGAGATCTTCGTCAAGTTCTCCCCGCTTGCCAACAACTCTTTGGAGCAGTTTTTGATCGACGAGGGCGCCGAGCCGGTCGTCCCGGGGCTTCTCGGCTTTGCACAGTACTGCATTTACAACGCAATCGTCGATACCGAGCTTTACGGGCGCGGCAGACGCTTTCGGCCGATCTTCCGCTTTGCCCACCGCTTCGTTCTCAAAAAGCAGAATCATCTGATCGAGGCGGTCACTCAAAACAGCGACTTCATGCCGCCGCCCGATTTTGAGATGACGAGAAAGCTTGCCGCCGAGTGCATCGGACTCGGCGTGAAGATGGGCGAGGGCTGGCTTTTGCCCGGTGAGATGCTCGATCTCATTCACAGCGGCGTGAGTAACATCGTCTGTACCCAGCCCTTCGGTTGCCTGCCGAACCATATCGTCGGTAAGGGCATGATGAAGCCGATCCGCGAGAAGCACCCCGAGGCAAACATCGTTGCCGTTGACTACGATGCGGGTGCCACCGTGATCAACCAGCAGAACCGCATCAAGCTGATGCTTGCCAACGGTCGTGAGATCGCCGCGAGCAAGGAGAAAGAGGGCGCTTTGGTTTAAAAAAATGCCGCCCCGAATGCAAAAACGCATTCGGGACGGTTCTTTTTGCTTTGAACGCGATTCGGATGGGCTTATTCTGCCGCCGCCTCTTCACGGTGGCGACGGAAAATGTCGTTGGTATCCGAAACGAACTTCTGTACGGAATAATCGGTAGGTGCCGGAACGCGCGAAACGAGCGTTCCGTCTGCCTTGTAGAGCGAAAGCTCCGAGCAGGTGATCCCGCTCTTTTCAACCTCGCGGTAATCCAACCGATCGAGCTCGCAAAACTCCAGGCAGCACAAGTTCTCGGTCAGCTCGTCGCGGATCAGCGAGAACCGTCTCTCAAGAACGTGAAGCCTGCCGTTTTTGAAGCCGAAGACGGCGGCGTGATAGGTTGAGGAAATGGGCTTTCCGATTTTCAAGGGGCGGAGAAGAATCCCCTCCTCGCCGTACACGTAATCGCCGATGACGGTTTGAAGCATCCTCGGATAGGGGCGCTTCGGATCGTAAAAGCGATTCTCAAGCTCCTTTTCCATCTCGTCGGTCGTGCGCTTAATCTCTGCGCGGATCTCGCTCTCCTTGGTATTGAGCTCGCGGTTGATCGCAATACAAAGTGCGCCCAAGCCAACGAAGGGGAGTGCGAGGAAAAGCGTTCCCGTCGCAATGAACGCGGGGATTCCAAGAATCGCGATCACGCCGCCGACGTACATCAGAGCGGACTTCGGGTGAAAAAACTTCGCGTTGTTGTTATAATTAAGATTCATACCGAAACTCCTTGGAGAATACGAATTTCACTGCTTGATTTTCGCTTGACAGCCGTCTGGGATCGACAGGGCCGTCACTCAATGATCGCCTCATCCCACATAGCGGGCGGCTCGTAGCCAAGGAGCTTAACCGTCGTTGCGGCAACGGCGGAAAGCCCGAAATCGCTCCGCTCGGTCTTCACGCGATACTCCCCTGCCGTAAAGTTGTCGTAAATGATGCAGGGAACGGGGTTCAGGGTATGGCTGGTCTTTGCCTTGAAGGTGCCGTCTGCCGATTTTTTGGGAGCACCGCTCTTTTTGTCGATCTCGTACATCTCGTCGGCGTTTCCGTGATCCGCCGTGATGATGGCGGCACCGCCGAGGCGGTCAAGCACGGGAAGAATCCGCGCGAGCTGAAGATCGAGCGCCTCCATTGAGCACTCGGTGGCAAGGAAGTTGCCGGTATGGCCGACCATATCACCGTTCGGGAAGTTGACGCGCAGGTAGCGGTACTTTCCGCTCTCAAGGCATTCGATCAGCCGATCGGTAATCTCGGCACACTTCATCCAAGGTCTCTGCTCAAAGGGAACGACGTCGGAGGGAATTTCAATATAGGTCTCAAGCTCCTCGGAGAACTTGCCCGAGCGGTTTCCGTTCCAGAAATAGGTGACGTGACCGTACTTCTGCGTCTCGGAAATGGCGAGCGACGGCACGCCGCTTGCGACGAGATATTCGCCCATCGTGTTCGTGATCTCGGGGGGGCTGACAAGATAATGCGAGGGGATATGCAGGTCTCCGTCATACTCGAGCATGCCCGCATAAAAAACCTTCGGAACGAAGCCGCGCTCAAACTTATCAAAGTCCGCACCCGACTCAAAAGCCTTCGAAATCTCAATTGCGCGATCGCCGCGGAAGTTAAAGAAAACCACCGCATCACCGTCGGATACCGTTCCAACGGGCTTGCCGTCCGAGGCAACGACGAAGGGGGGCAGGTCCTGGTCGATGACACCAAGCTCGCTGCGGTAGGTCTCGATGGCCTCCTTTGCCGAAGCGAAGGCTCTTCCCTCTCCGAGCACGTGTGTCTTCCAGCCGCGCTCCACCATCGACCAATCGGCCTCGTAGCGGTCCATCGTAACCTTCATACGACCGCCGCCCGATGCAATCCTGGCATCAAAGCCGCCGTCAGAGAGCGCAGCAAGGAAGTCCTCGAAGGGCAGGACGTAATCGAGCGCCGAGGTCTCGCCAACGTCTCTTCCGTCGAGCAGAACGTGCACGCGAACGCGCGAAACGCCGTCTGCCTTGGCGCGCACGATCATCGCCTTCAGATGGTCGATATGCGAATGAACGTTTCCGTCCGAGAAAAGGCCGAGAAAATGAAGCGTGCCGCCCTTGGCGCTCCGAACGACCTGTCCCCAGGTCTCGGATGCGAACATTTTTCCGCTCTCAATGGAATTGGAAACGAGCTTGGCACCCTGTGCAAAAACCTGACCGGCACCGAGGGCGTTATGACCGACCTCGGAGTTCCCCATATCATCGTCGGAGGGAAGTCCCACGGCCGTACCGTGTGCCTTGAGGGAAACGGTGGGATAGTCACGCATCAAACGGTCGAGCGTCGGAGTGTTTGCGGCGGCGACAGCATTTCCGCCGTTATCGGAGGTGAGTCCCACGCCGTCCATCACGATGGTAAGCAGGGGGCCCTTCACTCCGCGAAAGGCGGTTGATTTTTTCAGTTGTTCGGACATGTTTTCGTACCTCTTTCCATATGGCATGATTTTCGTTATTTTCAGATATCGGCACTTGCGATATACTTATAACCGTTTTCGGCAATGAAGCGCTTGCGGGCGGTGATCGCATCGCCCATCAGCGTCTCGAACACCCGAAGCGTTTGCTCGGCGTCGGCGGGCTTGATGAGGATAAGCCGACGGGTTTCGGGATTCATCGTCGTTTGCCACATCATCTCGGGCTCGTTCTCGCCAAGGCCCTTGGAGCGCTGCAACGTATACTTCTTGTCGCCGAGCTTGCGGATGATCTCGTTCTTCTCGCCCTCGTTATAGGCGAAGTAGGTTTCGCCCCCTGCCGTAATCTCAAAAAGCGGCGACTCGGCGATATAGACCTTTTCCTTTTCGATCAACGTCGGAAGCAGGCGGTAGAACATCGTCAAAAGGAGCGTTCGGATCTGGAAGCCGTCCTCATCGGCATCGGTGCAAATGATGATCTTACTCCAGCGGAGCGAGGCAAGATCGAAGGGGACGAGAT
>JAZNFP010000050.1:0-14647 GCA_045576095.1 Eubacteriales bacterium | reverse complement strand
ATTAACCCTTCACTTTTCACTAACTCCACATGTACGGAATTTTAGGTAAGAGGTAATAGTGAATAGCGAAAAGGTAAGGTAGCTTTTCTCGCTTCGGTCGAAAAGCGTTTTTGTTTTGTATTGAAAAATCTTCGGTATTTTTTTATCCAAGTCGCAGACTTGGTATAGACGCTCGCGGGCTCACAATTCCGTCGCTTCGCTCCTTGCATCTCGCCAAAGGCGGGGGGATCATCGGGGGACGGTGCGCCGCTCACAGGGGCGGCGTCCTTTTGTGTGCATCGTGCGAATAGGAATCCCGGCTACAAATTTTACAGCCGGGATTCCTTTCCTGCTTTCATTTGCACGAGTGTCGGCGCTTGGCCCTTTTTGCACGAAGGAGCTTCGAGATCTCCATGACGGGCAGGGGGACGAGGACGAGCCCGAGCGCGACAAGGTAAAGGTGAGGGGGAAGCAAAACGATTTTGAAGATCACGCCGAGGGGGGTAAACAGCACGGCAAGCACGAGCAGAAGCGAAGCGAGTGCCGCGAGGTTCAGCGTTTTGTTTCCGAAAAAGCCAACGCGGAAGAGCGAGTGGTCCGAGCGCATATTATAGGCCTGCACGAGCTGGGAGAGAGCAAGCACGGCAAACGCCATCGTCTGACCGCCTGCAAGATCGCCCGTGACCCGCTCGCCGATCTTGAAGCCGACGAGAGTCAGAAGCGCGAACAGCAAACCCTGCAAAACCACGCGAAGTCCGAGCCCGTTTGCAAAGATGCCCTCGTTTTTGGGCTTGGGCCTTTGATCCATCACGTCGGACTCTACCGCTTCCATGCCGAGGGCGATGGCGGGGAGACTGTCGGTGACGAGATTGATCATCAGAAGATGCATCGAAAGAAGGGGCGATGCGTGCCACACAAGCATCGCGGTAAAGACGGTGATGACCTCGCCGATGTTGGTTCCGAGCAGGAAGCCGACGACCTTTTTGATGTTGGAATAGATGCCGCGCCCCTGCTTGACCGCCTCGACAATCGTCGAGAAGTTGTCGTCGGTCAGCGTCATGTCGGCGGCGCTCTTGGCGACGTCGGTACCCGTGATGCCCATGGCACAGCCGATATCGGCTGCCTTGAGCGCGGGGGCGTCGTTGCCACCGTCACCCGTCATCGAAACGACCTGCTCCTTGCGTTGCCATGCCTTGACGATGCGGATCTTGTTCTCGGGGGAAACGCGGGCATAGACCGAGATCGACTCGATCACCGAATCAAACTCGCTGTCGTTCATAGCGTCAAGCTCGGTGCCGGTGATCGCTCGGTCACCGTCTCTCATGATGCCGAGCTCGCGTGCGATCGCCGAGGCTGTGATGACGTGATCCCCCGTAATCATTACGGGCTTGATGCCTGCGCGGCGGCAGAGCGCAACCGCCTCCTTTGCCTCGGGGCGGGGCGGGTCGATCATGCCGACAAGTCCGAGAAGAGTCAGCTCGCTCTCAAGCGCGTCGGACGTCGGGACCTCGGGAAGCTCGTCGATTTCCTTATAGGCAACGGCAAGCACGCGAAGGGCGTTGCCGCTCATTTCGTCAACCACCGCTCTTGCCCTGTCAAGATCGCCCTTGATGCAGCGGCTTGCCATCATATCAAAGGCACCCTTGACGATGACGACGGTTTTGCCGTCGATGTTGTTGACCGTGCTCATCAGCTTGCGATCGGAATCAAAGGGAAGCTCTGCCAGGCGAGGGTGCTCGGCGTTCAAGACATCCTTTTCGAGACCGTTTTTGTGTGCGGCAACGACAATTGCGGTTTCGGTCGGGTCGCCGACGTGCGCCTCGCCCGACTCGCCGAAGGTTACCGAGCCGTCACAGCACAGCGTTGCACAGGCAAGCAGGTGTCGGATCGCCTCGCTGTTGCTTTGTCCGATCTTCTCGGGCGCATCGGTGCCGTCAGCGTAGGCGAGCGTCAGTGTCATGCGGTTTTGCGTCAGCGTTCCGGTTTTGTCTGAGCAGATGATCGAGGCGCCGCCAAGCGTCTCAACGGCGGGCAGACGTCGGATGAGCGCGTTCTTTTTCACCATTCGCTGAACGCCGATCGAAAGCACGATCGTCACGATGGCGGGAAGCCCCTCGGGGATTGCCGAAACGGCGAGCGAGACGGCGGTCATAAAGATTTCAAGCGGCGGAATGCTGTTTGCGAGACCGACGACGAAGATGACGGCACAGCAGGCAACGGCAACGATGCCGAGAAGCTTGCCAAGCTCCGAGAGCTTTTTCTGAAGCGGCGTCTGCCCCTCGCCCTCGCTCTCCAGCAGGTTGGCGATCCGTCCCATCTCGGTGTCCATGCCCGTTGCTGTGACGACGGCGGTTGCCGTTCCGTAGGTGATGCTGCAGCCCGAGAAGACCATGTTGGTACGGTCGCCGATCGGGGCGTTTGGCGCAACCTCAGCCGTTGCATCCTTTTCGGACGGCACCGACTCGCCTGTCAGCGCCGATTCCTCGGACTTGAGGCTTACGCTTACAAGGAGTCTGGCATCGGCGGGAACGAAGTCGCCTGCCTCGAGCTTGATGATATCCCCGACGACCAGATCGCTTGCGTTAACGATCCTCTCGACACCGTCGCGGATGACGCGTGCGTGCGGCGCCGACATGCTTTTCAGGGCACTGAGCGCGCGCTCGGCCTTTCCCTCCTGATAGACGCCCACCACGGCGTTGAGGATGACGATCACGACGATCAGAAGCGGCTCAAAAAGCTCCCCCCAATCCCGCTCCACGCAAACGACGGTCAACGAAACCGCCGCCGCTGCAAGCAGGATCAGGATCATGACGTCCTTGAATTGTTCAAGAAGCCTTTGAAAAACCGTTTTGGGCTTCTTTTCACGCAGACGGTTTGCGCCGTTCTTGGCAAGCCGCTCGGCCGCCTCCTTCTCCGAAAGCCCCGTTTGCCCGTCACTCGAAAGCGCCTTGAGCAGCTCCCCTGCATTTTGGCTGTGTGAAATCAATTTGGATGTTCCCTCCTTTGAAAAATGAGATAAAATCGGAAAAACGAGACTTCTCTGCCAAAGCTGCAGATAAGTCTCGTCGTTTCATATGAAGCCAGGATTTCTCCACGATGTTGCTCTTCATACCACGGGGACGTGTCGACTACTCCCTTATGCGGTTACAAGCGGTATTATATACCCAATTTATGAACGGGCGATGAATGTTATGCGGAAATTTTGCGTTTTCGGAAAGAATAGGAGCCATCGCACCGTCGCCCGGCGGCTTTGGATTGACGGGTAGCCGTTTCCGTGGTATCCTATATGATAGGAAGGGCAAACGGCGTGCATAGGTTGCGGCGCGGCGGGAAGCCTAAACCTGGTGATAACGGAGAGGAGAGGAAAACGATGAGAATACGGTTGGAGATCAGGGTCGCCCTGACGATTCTGCTGTCGGCGCTGGTGAGTGCCGTTGGGCTGTTTAGCTTCGTTACACCCGGGCGCTTTGCGCCGAGCGGGGTGGATGGGATTGCAACGATGCTTGCCGAGCTGTTCGGCCGCTTTCTTCAGACGGGGGGCGTTCGCGCCGGGTATTTGGCGGCGCTTTTGAACCTGCCGCTGCTTGCCGTTGCGTGGTTCGTGCTCCGGCGCCGCTACGTGCTCTACACCGTTTCGTATATGCTCCTGCTCTCGGGCTTCACGGCGCTTCTCACGCTCGTCGATTTTCCGGTCTATCCGGTTGCAAGCGAGCTTGAGCGCTTTCTTGCCGCAATTATCGGCGGTATCGCGCAGGGCGTTACGGGGCTGATGCTTCGCATCGGCGGTTCGGCGGGCGGCGTTGACGTGATCGCTTCCATGATCCAAAAAAGAAGGCAGAGCGACAATATCGAGACGGTGATCGCGGGACTCAGCTACACGATTGCGCTTTTTTCCTTCTTCGTCTGGGGAGACGTCAACGCCGTGATTTATTCCTTCGTCGCCATTTTTGCCTGTGAGCGAACGACGGCGAAAATGCTGCGCGACAGCCGCAGAGCGATTCGCTTTGAAATCGTCGTCCCGAGAGAGCACGCCGAGGAACTCCAAAGAACCATCATCTTTGAAATGAAGCGAGGCGCAACCGTCATCGATGCCAAGGGCCTTTTCCTCGGCGAGGAAAAGATGCTGATCATTTGCCTCGTACACTATCGGCAATTTTCTGATTTTATGATAAAAATGACGAAGCACCCCTCTGTTTTTCTTACCTATTGCGAGGTGCTCGGAGTCCGTGGGAATTTTGACTGGGTGCCGGATCGCGAGCGCACCGAGGACGTCAGGATGCGTCTTGCTCGCGCCGACCGTCCAAAGGTATGAGCCGAGCGCACAAGATTTTCGGGCGATGGAAACGGAAAATCTCCCGAACTTCTTGACTTCTCGAACAAGGTATGATACAATGAATCGTGTAAAACTGTTTGGAGGATAAATCAATGAAGCATATCAAGACGATTGAAACGAAGAATCTTTGCGCCAGCGCGAAGAACGGCGGCTGCGGCGAGTGCCAGACCTCTTGCCAGTCGGCTTGCAAGACCAGCTGCGGTATTGCAAACCAGGCCTGCGAGAACAAGAAATAAGTTCATCGCCGAAGGGGCTGTTGCTGCTTGATTCTCCCCTGTATTCTGCCGTGCCGCGCTTTGCGGCAGCGGGTACGGAGAGGCTCGGTCGGCAACAGCCCTTTTTGCGAAATCTGACCTTTTGGAGACAGAGAATCATGGTACATTGCTACAAGCTCGGCGGACTTTATATCGTGCTCGACGTTTTTTCGGGCTCGGTTCACGCCGTCGATGAGGTTGCCTTTGAGATCATTTCAAGATATGAGAGCACCGATCGGCAGACTCTGACCGAGGAGCTGCTCGAGCGCTTTCGGGACAACCCCGAGGTGACGAGAGAGGAGCTTGACGAGTGCTTTTCGCAGATCGAAGAGCTTCGCGCGATGGGGAAGCTCTTTTCCGAGGATACCTTTGAGGGGCTCTCGGGAGCACTGAAGGAAAGAAGCCGAGGGGTCGTCAAGGCGCTTTGCCTGCACGTCGCGCACACCTGCAACCTGAACTGCTCCTACTGCTTTGCAAGTCAGGGGAAGTATCACGGCGATCGAGCCGTGATGAGCTTTGAGGTCGGGCGCCGCGCGCTTGATTTCCTCGTCGAAAACTCCGGTACGCGCCGCAACCTCGAGGTTGATTTCTTCGGCGGCGAGCCGCTGATGAACCTTGACGTTGTCAAGCGCCTCGTTGCCTATGCAAGGGAGATTGAGGGACCTGCCAAAAAGAACTTCCGCTTTACCCTGACCACCAACGGCATGCTGATCGACGACGACGTGATCGACTTTGCCAATCGCGAGATGAGTAACGTCGTTCTGAGCCTCGACGGCCGCCGCGAGGTGCATGACCGCTACCGCGTTGACTATCGGGGAGAGGGAAGCTGGGAGAGGATCGTTCCGAGGTTTCAGAAACTCGTTTCGGCACGCGGTGGCAAGGGCTACTATATGCGCGGCACCTTCACGCACGCCAATCCCGATTTTCTGAACGATATTCAGACGATGCTCGATCTCGGCTTTACCGAGCTCAGCATGGAGCCGGTCGTCTCGGCGCCGGGGGATCCTGCCGCTCTGACCGACGAGGATCTTCCGATCGTGCTCCGTCAATACGAGGAGCTTGCCGAGCTGATGCGAAAGCGCCGCCGCGAGGGAAGACCCTTTACCTTCTATCACTACATGCTCGACCTGAAGGACGGACCCTGTATCTACAAGCGGATCTCGGGATGCGGCTCGGGAACCGAGTACATGGCGGTTACACCATGGGGGGATCTCTATCCCTGCCATCAATTCGTGGGCGAGGAGCGCTTTCGGCTCGGAAACGTCTGGGACGGCGTGACCTCTCCCGACGTACAGCAGGAATTCGCCGCCTGCAACGTCTATACCCGTCCCGAATGTAAGGATTGCTGGGCAAAGCTGTATTGCTCCGGAGGATGCGCGGCGAACGCCTACCATTCGACCGGCTCGGTGAACGGCGTTTACACCTACGGCTGCGAGCTCTTCCGCAAGCGCATGGAATGCGCGATCATGCTCGAGGTTGCCAAAGCGCTTGACCTTGAGAAGGCATGAAAACTCCGATTTACGATTTCGTTTCGGATTACGCAAGGCGTGCGCCCCTTCGCTTACATATGCCGGGACACAAGGGAATTTCGCTTCTCGGCTGTGAGGAGCGCGATATTACCGAGATCGGCGGCGCCGACGTTCTCTACGCCGCAAGCGGGATCATCGCCGAGAGCGAGGCGAATGCCGCGTCGCTTTTCGGCGCGGGGCGAACGCTCTATTCCACCGAGGGCTCGTCGCTCGCGATCCGCGCGATGCTTTGCCTTTTGAAAAGCTACGCCAACGCCATCGGCCGTCCCGCTCTCGTTCTGGCGGCGCGGAACGCGCACCGTTCGTTTCTCTACGGCGCTGCCCTGCTTGACCTTCGGGTCGATTGGCTCACGGGGCCGGAGGGCTCGGAGCTTCTTTCGCTTTCGATGGATGCCGAGGCAATTGCCGAGGCGCTTGACCGTGCCGAGGAAAAGCCTCTTGCACTTTATCTCACGGCTCCCGATTATCTTGGGAATCTGCCCGATCTTCGAAGGGTCGCCGAGCTTTGCCGCAAGAGGGGCGTGCTGCTCGCCGTCGATAACGCACACGGTGCGTACCTCGGCTTTCTCTCCCCGTCGCGGCATCCGATGGCACTCGGTGCCGACCTTTGTGCCGATTCGGCGCACAAAACCCTCCCGGTTCTGACCGGCGGTGCATACCTGCATATCTCAAAGAGCGCACCTGCCTTCTTTGCCGAGCGCGCCCCCGAGGCGCTGTCGCTCTTTGCCTCAAGCAGTCCCTCGTATCTGGTTTTGCAGTCGCTCGACCTTGCCAACCGCTATCTGTCGGACGGATACCCCGAGCGCCTTTCCGCCTTTGCCGACCGCTTGGACGCTCTGAAGACACGGCTTTTCGAGGCAGGCTTTTCGCTTGTGGGCGACGAGCCGCTCAAGCTGACGGTGGCGCCGAAGTCCTTTGGCTATCTTGGCACCGAGCTCGCGGCGCTTCTCGCCGACAAGGGGATCGTTGCCGAATTTTCCGATCCGGACTATCTGACGCTGATGCTCTCCCCCGAGCAGGGCGAGGGGGCGCTTTCGCGCCTTTCCTCGGCTCTGCTTTCGCTTCCCCGAGGGAGGGCGATCGACGAGCCGCCGCCTCGCTTGTTTTTGGCAAAGCGGGCGCTCTCCATCCGTGACGCCATCCTTGCTCCGTCGGAGGAGGTGCCGATCGAGGCTGCCGTGGGAAGGGTTCTTTCCTCTGCCGTCCTTTCCTGTCCGCCGGCGATCCCCGTCTGCATCTCGGGCGAGGAGATCGACGGGCGCGCCGTTGCTTGCCTTCGCTATTACGGAGTTGAGCGGGTGCGAGTTTGCAAAGAATAGATGGCAAAGATTCAACATGTAAACAAATAATTGCATTCCCGAGCCAAAGCGGTTGGAACGGTGCTTTTTCGTTCCAACCGCTCTTTTTATCGAATGAGAATAGCGGTACCGTCGGGCACCGTTTCGTAGAGCCAACGGCTGTCCTCGAGGCTGTGACGGATACAGCCGTGCGAGATCCGCTCGCCGAGCCTTCCGTCGAGCACGCGCTCGCCGTCGGGTGAAAGCAAAACCGAATGGTAAAGGTAGTTGCCGCTGATTTGCAAAGCAAAGGCGGCGCTGTAATATCCCGCCCTGCCGAAGGAGAGGCGGTGCACGCCAAGCGAGTAGAGCCCCTCGGGGCTCGGATGCGCCGCATCGCCCGCCGAGCAGGGAAGCCGCCGGAGGAGACGCCATCCGTCTCCCTGTCGGCACAGCACGTAGGTTGACAGCCGAGAGAGATCGGTCCAGACGAGATACCGCGTAGCTGCCGTCGGCGCGAAGACCGCGGCGGCACGCTCGATGTCGCGCTCGCCGGCCTCGCTCAGCGTCTGCGGCGCCGGCAACGCCGTTTCAACGGCATCTTGCGGCACCGAAAGCACGGCGCCTCTGAAGCGCAAAAGAAGCTCTCCGCCGTCGGTCGGCGTCAGAACCTCGAGCCAATGCTCGCCGTCGGATCCCTTCGGTCTTGCCGAAACCCGAAAGCGCGGGAAAAGCGCCTCGACGTCTTCGAGGGGCGATTCGGCGGCGCAGATGCTCGCGTGAAGCGCGTTTTTTTCGAAAAACCCACCCCGCTCAGCGACAAAAATGATGGCAAGCAGACAAACGAGGCAGACGGTAAAGCTCAAAAACCGTTTCATACCGATATCGCGCGCTCCTTTCGGGCTTATCCTTTGCCTTTCGGCGCGATTTATGCGAAGCGGCTCTGTATCGCTCCCGAAAAGTCCGAGGTGACGCACCGTTCGACCGCGTGATGCGGGAATTTCCGCCGTGGGGCTTGACTTTTCTCGCGCGAAATAGTATAATAATTTAGTATTTTATGCGTCGGCGTGTGGCCGCACGCAAGGAGGAACGACTAAAGTGAGCGAACTGTATCAAAAAGTATCCAATTCGATGAATTTCGTCGAGCGCGAGAAGGCGACCGAGAAATTCTGGCGTGAGCACGGCGTTTTTTCCAAAAGCCTCAACGCCCGTCCCAAGGCAAAGCTCTACACCTTCTACGACGGTCCCCCCACGGCGAACGGAAAGCCGCATATCGGTCACGTTTTGACTCGCGTGATCAAGGATATGATTCCGCGCTACCGCACGATGAAGGGGTATCACGTGCCGCGTAAGGCGGGCTGGGATACCCACGGTCTGCCGGTTGAGATCGCGGTTGAGAAGGATCTCGGCCTTGACGGAAAGTCGCAGATCGAGGAGTACGGCCTCGAGCCCTTTATTACCAAGTGCAAGGAGAGTGTCTGGAAATACAAGTCGATGTGGGAGGATTTCTCCGGCACCGTCGGCTTCTGGGCGGATATGGACGACCCCTACGTTACCTACCATAACGACTTCATCGAGTCCGAGTGGTGGGCGCTGCGGCAGATTTACGATAAGGGTCTGCTCTATAAGGGCTTTAAGATCGTTCCCTACTGCCCCCGTTGCGGAACGCCCCTGTCGGCGCAGGAGGTTGCGCAGGGCTATAAGACCGTCAAGGAGCGCTCGGCGATCGTCAAGTTCAAGATCAAGGGCGCCGAGAATGAGTATTTCCTTGCCTGGACGACGACGCCCTGGACTCTCCCCTCGAACGTTGCGCTCTGTGTTAACCCCGAGTTTGATTACGTCAAGATCGACGTCGGCGGTGAGAAGTATATTCTCGCCGAGGGGCTCGTTTCGAGCGTCGTGACCGATTCCTACACGCTGCTGGAGCGTTACACGGGCCGTGAGCTGGAGTATATGGAGTACGAGCCGCTTTACCCGAGCAACGTCAGCGGAAAGGCGTTTTACGTGACGCTCGCCGATTACGTTACGCTCAGCGACGGTACCGGCATCGTTCACATCGCGCCCGCATTCGGTAACGACGACTCGATCGTCGGTAAGAACTACGGTCTGCCCTTTTTGCAGTACGTTGACGGAAAGGGCGAGCTGACCGAGGAGACACCCTTTGCCGGCGTGTTCGTTAAGGCGGCAGACCCGCTGGTGCTCGCCGATCTCAAGGAGCGCGGACTGCTCTTTGAGGCGCCGGTCTTTGAGCATGAGTATCCGCATTGCTGGCGCTGCGATACCCCTCTGATTTACTATGCGCGCAACTCGTGGTTCATCCGCATGACCGCCGTGCGCGACAATCTCGTTCGCAACAACAATACCGTCAACTGGATTCCCGAGAGCATCGGCAGCGGTCGGTTCGGAGATTGGATCGAGAATGTGCAGGATTGGGGCATCAGCCGCAACCGCTATTGGGGAACGCCGCTGAATATCTGGGAGTGCAAGTGCGGTGGGCTTCGCTCGATCGGCTCGATCGCCGAGCTTCGCGAGATGTCGGACAACTGCCCCCCGAACGTCGAGCTGCCCCGCCCCTATATTGACGCCGTTACCCTTCGCTGCCCCGATTGCGGCGGCGAGATGACGCGCGTTCCCGAGGTCATTGACTGCTGGTTCGATTCGGGCTCGATGCCCTTTGCACAGCATCATTACCCCTTTGAGAACAAGGAGCTCTTTGAGAGCCAGTTCCCCGCAGACTTCATCTCCGAGGGGGTTGATCAGACCCGCGGATGGTTCTATTCGCTGATGGCGATCTCGACCCTTCTCTTTGACAAGGCTCCCTATAAGAACGTGCTCGTCCTCGGGCACGTGCAGGACAAGAACGGGCAGAAGATGTCGAAGTCGAAGGGCAACGTCGTTGATCCCTTCGAGGCGCTCGAGAAGTACGGCGCCGATGCGATCCGCTGGTACTTCTATTCCAACAGCGCCCCCTGGCTTCCCAACCGCTTCTACGACGACGCCGTCGTTGAGGGACAGCGCCGCTTTATGGGCACGCTTTGGAACACCTATTCCTTCTACGTGCTCTACGCCAACATCGACGGCTTTAATCCGACCGAGCATTCGCTTGCCGATGCCACGCTCTCCGAGATGGACCGTTGGCTCCTGTCGCGCCTCAATACCCTGATTCGTGAGGTGGACGGCGACCTTGACGGCTATCGCATTCCCGAGGCGGCGCGTGCGCTGGAGGGCTTCGTTGACGATCTCTCGAACTGGTACGTCCGCCGCTCGCGCGAGCGCTACTGGGTCAGCGGAATGCCTGCCGATAAGGTGAGCGCTTACCTGACGCTTTATACCGCGCTCGTTACGGTTGCCAAGCTTGCAGCGCCGATGATCCCCTTCATGGCGGAGGAAATCTATCGCAATCTCGTTTGCTCGGTTGATCCCGATGCGCCCGAGAGCGTGCATCTTTGCGATTATCCCGTTTGCGACGAGGCGCGGATTGATATGGCGCTGGAGGAGCAGATGAAGCTCCTGCTTGACGTCGTCGTCATCGGCCGCTCCTGCAGAAACGCCGCAAGCATCAAGACCCGTCAGCCGATCGCTGCGATGTTCGTCAAGAGCGAAACGCCCCTGTCCGAGCAGATGTATCCGATTCTGCTTGACGAGCTGAACGTCAAGAGCGTGACCTTCACCGATGACGTTCGTGCCTTTACCTCGTATTCCTTCAAGCCCCAGCTCCGCACGGTCGGTCCGAAGTACGGCAAGTACCTCGGCGAGATCAAAACACTGCTTTCCGAGCTTGACGGCAACGATGCGATGGACGAGCTGAAATCGAGCGGAACGCTTCTTCTGAAGGCAAATGACGGCACCTCGCTCGTCTTTACCGAGAGAGATCTTCTCATCTCGACGGCACAGACCGAGGGCTTCGTTTCGGCATCCGATCGAGGCACGACGGTTGCCCTCGATACCAGACTCACCCCCGAGCTGATCGAGGAGGGACTCGTTCGCGAGATCGTCTCGAAGATTCAGACGATGCGTAAGGACAGCTGCTTTGAGGTTACCGACCATATCCGCGTCGGCGCAGACGGAAACGAGGGGCTTCTCGCGGTGCTTGCGAAAAACAGCGCCGAGATCCTCTCTGAGACTCTTGCAGACGAGTATACGCCAGCGGCCCTCTCGGCAAACGCCAAGAGCTGGAACATCAACGGACAGACGCTCACGCTCTCGGTCGAGAGACTCTGATCCGAGAACAAGACGGGAAAGGACGGATACGGCTGTGGCAATTCCGAAGACAACCGAGCTTCTTGATCTCTCCCATACCGCGGCACAGGAGCTCTTTTTGAGGCACGACTACCCCTGGGAGGTGCTTGCGGAGCTTCCCGACTTCATCCGCGCCCTCGGCGCGTCTTTGCCGGCGGAGGAATATACTGAAACAGAAAAGGACGTTTGGGTGCACAGGACGGCAAAAATCGCCAAAAGCGCCCTCGTTCTTGGCCCGACCGTCATCGGCGCCGATACCGAGGTTCGGCACGGCGCCTATATCCGCGGCTCGGTGCTCGTCGGTGCGGGATGCGTGATCGGCAACTCCGCCGAGCTGAAAAACGCAGTGATCTTTGATGCGGTGCAGGTGCCGCATTACAACTACGTCGGGGATTCGGTGCTCGGCTACCGTTCGCATATGGGCGCGGGCTCGATTGCCTCGAACGTCAAGAGCGATAAGACGAGCGTTTCGGTCGTCTCGGGCGGCGAGCGCATCGATACAGGGCTCCGCAAGCTCGGAACGGTCCTCGGCGACTTTGCCGAGATCGGGTGCAACAGCGTTCTTTGCCCCGGCTCGGTTGTCGGCCGTCGCTCGACGGTTTACCCCTTGACGCGGCTTCGCGGCGTTCTGGATGCCGACAGCATCTGTAAGAGCGAGGGCGTTATCATCAAAAAGCGCTGACGCGCAAGGAAACGGATATCGGCGGCATCGGCAGCCGCTTTGCATATCGAGAGGGCGTGCATCGGCACGGCCCTCAGCGCCGGGACAGACGGAAGTCTGTTGACGAGGTGGGAGAAGCATCGAAGGATTCGGCGGATGTCTCCCCGTCCGCTCCGGGACGTATACCGTGACAAATTTCCGGGTGATCGGAACACAAAGCACGGGAAAAGGAGCCATAAATACGATTTTGAAAGGAAGCGAGCCGCGCTTTCGTTTCGCTTTCCGACCGAGCCTTGATGGGTTGGAAACGAAAACTGCCGACGAAGCGCCGCTTGCGATTCGTAGCTATGTGCGGAATCATTGGTTGTACGGGCGTCGAGGACGCCAAGGAGGTTCTGGTAGCAGGTCTGCACACCCTTGAATATCGCGGGTACGACTCTGCGGGGATCGCCTATTTTGAAAAGGAGAAGGGGCTTTGCGTTCAGAAGGCGGCGGGAAAGATCCGTTCGCTTGAGGAGCGGCTTGCCACGGTCGGCGAGATCAAGGCGAGCTGCGGCATCGGGCACACGCGCTGGGCGACGCACGGCGCGCCAACCGACGTCAACTCCCATCCTCACGGAAGCGCGCGCGTTCAGCTCGTGCATAACGGGATCATTGAAAACTACGCCGAGCTTCGCGCCGAGCTTCTCGCGCTTGGGTACGCGTTTGCGTCCGAGACCGACACCGAGGTCGCGGCGCTGCTTCTCGATAAGCTGTCGGGAGAGTACTCCGAAAAAAGGGAGGCGGTGATTGCGCTGACAAAGCGCCTTGTCGGCTCCTATGCGCTCGGAATCCTTTTTGCGGATGAGCCGAATACCGTTTACGCCGTTCGCCGAGGCAGCCCTCTGATGCTCGGCGTCGGAGAGGGAAAGAGCTTCCTGACGTCCGATCTCACCGCCATTCTGGCGCACACGCGCGATTACCTCGTTTTAGAGGAGGGGGAGGTTGCCGTGCTCCGCGACGGAGGGGTTTTCGTAACGAAAGAGGACGGAACCCCCGTCGAGCGCCCCCTGAAGCATGCCGATTGGGATGCACAGGCGGTCCGTCTTGAGGGACACGCGCATTTCATGCATAAGGAGATCTTCGAGGAGCCGTTGGCGATCGTTTCGACCCTTCGCCCTCGGGTTTTGTCGGGGCTTCCCGACTTTTCGGTCGACGGGGTTGACGCCGAGCGGATGAAGCGCGCCGAGCGGATCGTGTTCATCGCCTGCGGAACCGCATACCACGCATCGCTCATCGCCCGTCGCATGATCGAGCGGGAGGCAAGAATCCCCGTCGAGTGCGAAATTGCCTCCGAGTTCCGCTACCGCGATCCGATTCTCTCGTCCCGCGACGTCGTCGTTTGCGTGTCGCAGTCGGGTGAGACCGCCGACACGCTGGCGGCGCTCCGCCTGGCGAAGGAGCGCGGAGCGTACGTTCTCGGCATCGTCAACGTCGTCGGCTCCTCGGTTGCACGCGAGTCGGACGCCGTGATCTATACGCACGCCGGTCCCGAGATCGCCGTGGCAAGCACCAAGGCCTATACCGTGCAGACCGCGATCCTCTCGCTTTTTGCCGTTTGGCTGGCACGGCTTGTCGGACGGTGCACCGAGGAGAGAGCGAGGAGCCTGACCGAGGCGCTTTGCGTCGGGCTCGTCGGCGCCGTTCGGGTGATCCTCTCGCGCGAGGAAGAGATCAAGGCGCTGACCGTGCCCCTTGCCGATGCAAGCCATCTCTTTTACATTGGGCGGTGCGCCGATGCGGACGCCGCCGCCGAGGCATCCTTAAAGCTCAAGGAGATCACCTATCTTCACAGCGAGGCGTACGCCGCAGGGGAGCTCAAGCACGGGACGATCTCGCTGATCGAGCAGAATACTCCCGTCGTTGCGCTTTCGACCGAGGCGGACCTGCGCGAAAAAATGATTGCCAACGTTAAGGAGGTAGCGGCGCGCGGCGCTATGGTAACGACCTTTGCCGCAGGCGGTGAGATTGCGCATCTTGCCGAGGTTTCGGATGCGATTTTCGTGCTTCCCGAGACCGATCCGAGCGTGGCGCCGATCGCCGCCGCAACGGCGCTTCAGCTCTTCGCGTATCACGCTGCCGTTCTGCGCGGCTGTGACGTCGATCAGCCCCGTAACCTTGCAAAATCGGTTACCGTGGAATAAAGAGACCGCTTCTCAAAGCAAAAAGGGCTGCCCCCGATGTAAATTGCATCGTGATATGCACCCCAAAAGTTAGACACTTTTGGAGGTGCATATTTTTTATGAGCAAAACAGGGAGAAAAAACAAAAGATACACGCCGGAATTTAAAATTCGTGTTATAATGGATATGCGAGAACACCGATTGAATTACCACG
>JAZNFP010000049.1:0-4025 GCA_045576095.1 Eubacteriales bacterium | reverse complement strand
CAGCGTCTCGATCTCGGTGATGAGAAGGACGCCAAGAATCGCCCCCGCCGAAACGAGAGAAAAGCAGAAAAAGCGAACGAGCCGTCCGCCGTATCTCGCCCAAAACGCAAGGCAGATCAGAAACTCGACCGTTCCGAGCACGAAGCCCGCGCGCGAGCCGGCCGCAACGATCCCAAGATAAAAGGCGAATGCCGAAACGATGTGAAAGGGATTTTGCTTTAAGGCGTACCAGATCGGAAACGGCATGGCGAACATGAGCAAGGTGGAGAGGTTATTCGAGGCCTGGAACGCCATCATCGCTCCCGAAAGCGTCCAGCCGCCGCTCAGCTTATGATAATAGTACGAGGCGACATTGACGACCGCAAGGAGTCCGACGAGATACATGATGCATGCGACGCGCGAAAAGAGCGTATACACGCTCTGCAGCGCAAAGCGCGAGCGAACGAGCAAATAGAATCCGAGCATCCCGACGCCGAGCCCCAAAACGTAATAGAGCGACATCGGCGAAAAATAGTCGGCGGCGCTGACCGTACCGAGTCCGCCGAGAAGCAGGGCTGCCGAGACGGCGATCCAGCCGTACAGAGTGCGGCCGACCTTGATTTTTTCGCGGTAGACGATCAGGTTGTAAAAAACGGCGGCAACGGCAATCGGGGCACCCCACGCAAAATGAATAAAGGTGTCGAAGCTGTCGTAGCAATTGAGCAGAAACACGATCATCAAGAGAAGCGGCAGACCGATCACCGTCAGGTCGCTGCACAGAAAAAGCTCAAGGCATATGATCCCGATGAAAACGACCGCCCCCGCCACGTACTGACGGCTGACCGTGGTAACGCAAGCCAAAGCAAACAGCAAAAAGACGACGGGAAACGAGAAAAAGAAGCGGTTTCCGCGCATGCCGACAAGCTGACGCTTCGTTAAAAGCCTTTCGTTTGGAAACACTCGGCAACTCCTTTCCGTCCGCAAAGCGCGGCGCGTTTTCAGTAAAAATATGCATCAGATCGCATGCAATTATTCAAGCAAGGACGCCTCGCTCGGCACCTGCCGTGCAAGCGCGTGATTCGAAAGCGAAGGGATCCCCGTAATCTCGCGCAAAACCGTCAACTCGGGAGGGAAAATCAGCGCATCCCCCGCATCCCGAAGCTCTGTCTCCAGGATCGCAAGCCGTCCGAAAAACGGATACAGATCAATCTCATAGCACTGCCCTCTCCAAAAGAAGGTTATGCGGCGCTTTCGGATCGCGCTCCTTTCGGGATCGGCGAAAAGCAAAAGCGCACGGTAGCGCGCCTCGTCCACCGCTTCCTCCTCCTCGATCGCACTCTCTCTTGCAATCCGCCGCTTGCGGGTATGCGTATAGGTCGTGCCGTCGGAATCGACCGTACAGCGCACACGCTCGGAGCTGTAGCCGCTTGGCGTCAGCAAATAAGTCTGAATAATCTCCAGAACCCTGGCACCGTAACGCACGGCAAGCATCCCGACGTCGGGGCGCTCGATGAGAAACCGTCTTTCGATCTCAAGACCGATCGGCATTTTTGCATCCATACGCATCCTCAAGCAGCTCAAAGCATTCCTAAAGTACATTATAGCAAAAATTCTCCCATCCGTCAAGCCGTTTTCAAGCTCCTCGCAAAAAAAGGAAAAGGAAAGGGAAAAAGGCAAAGCCTTCGTCTTGACAAGCAAGCTGTCGTCTGCTATAATATTTTGAAGTTACTTTCAAGGGACCTAAGATCCTCGCTGTTCAGGAAAGGAAAAGCCATGTACCGTATCGTTAACAAGCGTGCCTTGAATCCTACCGTCATGATGATGGAGATCGAAGCGCCCTGCGTTGCCGCCTGCGCCGAGCCGGGGCAATTCATCATCCTGCGCGTTGATGAGAACGGGGAGCGGATTCCGCTGACCGTTGCCGGCTTTGACCGCAAGAGGGGGATCGTGCGCATCATCTTTCAGGTGGTCGGTGCGACGACCGAGGCTCTCTCCCGTCTTGATGCAGGCGATGCGATTGCCGATTTTGCGGGTCCTCTCGGCAAAAAAACCGAAACGAAAGGATTGAAGCGTGTCTGCATCGTCGTCGGCGGCGTCGGCTGTGCCATCGCGCTTCCGATCGCCGAGCGGCTCTCGGAGCTCGGATGCGAGGTACACGCCGTGATCGGCTTCCGCTCAAAGGAGCTCGTCATTCTTGAACGGGAATTCCGTTGCGCCTCAAGCCGTCTTGCCGTTATGACCGACGACGGTTCTTATGGGGAAAAAGGCGTGGTCACGGCCCCGCTTGCAAAATGGCTTGAAGCGGGAGAGCGGTATGACGAGGTGATTGCCATCGGCCCTCTCGTCATGATGAAATTCGTCGTTGCCGCCACCCGCCCGTTTGGAGTGAAAACCGTCGTTTCGATGAACCCCATCATGATCGACGGAACCGGTATGTGCGGCGGCTGCCGCCTGACAGTCGGCGGACAAACGAAATTCGCCTGTGTCGACGGCCCCGAATTCGATGGCTTTGAGGTGGATTTCGACGAGGCGATGAGCCGCGCGTCGATGTATCGTGATTTTGAGCGTCACCGCTACGAGGAGAGCTGCAACCTGTTTCGGGGGGCAGCCGATAAAGGAGTCTGACATGCAAGGTCCCAATCTATCCCAAGTCAAGCATCCCATGCCCCTTGCGGAGCCGTCGCTTCGCAAAACGAGCTTTGACGAGGTTGCGCTCGGCTACGACGAGGAAACGGCGATCAGCGAGGCGCTTCGCTGCCTGTCCTGTAAAAACGCAGCCTGCGTCAAGGGCTGCCCCGTCAATATTGAGATCCCCGCCTTCATTGCCAAGATCAAGGAGGGCGACTTTGAGGGAGCGTATCAGATCATAGATCGCTCCTCCTCGCTGCCCGCCGTTTGCGGTCGCGTCTGCCCCCAGGAGCATCAGTGCGAGGCGGGCTGTATCCGCGGCGTCAAGGGGGAGCCTGTCGGCATCGGGCGGCTTGAGCGCTTCGTTGCCGATTGGCATAACGAGAACGTCGGTGCAACGGTCAAGGCACCCGAGCCGAACGGGCATCGCGTTGCCGTCGTCGGCTCCGGTCCCGCGGGACTTTCCTGTGCCGGCGATCTTGCCAAGCGCGGCTACGCGGTAACCGTCTTTGAGGCGCTTCACGTGGCAGGCGGCGTTCTGATGTATGGGATTCCCGAATTCCGTCTTCCCAAGCGGATCGTACAGCTCGAAATCGACAAGCTCCGCGCACTCGGCGTCACCTTCGAAACCAACGTCATCATCGGAAGAACGCTGACAGTCGACGCTCTCTTTGAGAATGGCTTTGAGGCGGTTTTCATCGGAAGCGGTGCGGGACTTCCCCGCTTCATGGGCATCCCCGGAGAAAGTCTTAAGGGCGTATACTCGGCAAACGAGTATCTCACCCGAAGCAACCTTATGAAGGCCTATCTCCCCGACAGTCAAACGCCCATCCTGCGTGCCAAGCGTGTTGCCGTCGTCGGCGGCGGAAACGTCGCGATGGATGCCGCGAGAACCGCGCTCCGTCTCGGCGCCGAGCGGGTCTACGTCGTCTATCGCCGCAGTCTCGAGGAGCTCCCCGCAAGGCGCGAGGAGGTCGAGCACGCGATGGAGGAGGGAGTGGATTTCCGTCTTCTGCACAACCCCACTAAAATTCTCGGCTATGAGAATCCGCTTGATCGGCGAGATCCGAGAAACGGCTTCGTGACAGGCATCCGATGCGTGCAAATGGAGCTTGGTCTGCCCGATGCAAGCGGCCGCCGCAGTCCGGTTGAGATCCCGGACTCCGAAATCACGCTCGACGTTGAAGCGGTCATCCTATCGATCGGCACCAGTCCGAATCCCCTGATCAAATCCACCACGAAGGGGCTCAACGTCAATTCCCGCGGGGGGATCGTCATTGACGAGGAAAGCGCAATGACCTCGCGCCCCGGCGTTTACGCGGGCGGCGACGCCGTCACCCGCGCCGCCACCGTCATTTTGGCTATGGGGGCGGGGGGGCACGCCGCCGCGTCCATTCACCGAGCCACCAAGGGGCTGT
>JAZNFP010000048.1:0-35048 GCA_045576095.1 Eubacteriales bacterium | reverse complement strand
TGGCGAGACCGAAATCCGATACTCCCCGTGTAAGCAGAGCCGTCCCGAATGCGCATTCGCATTCGGGACGGCTCTCATTTACTGTATTTCCTGCTCCAACCCGTCGAAGATCGGACTGTCGAAAAATTCACGTAGAGTGATCTCAAGTCCGTCGCAGAGCTTTTTCAGGGACACAACGCCGGGATTTTGACTCTTTTCGTTTAGCATGCTGTAAACGGTAGAGGGCGGAACACCCGCAAGATTGGCAAGGGCGTTGACGGCGATCTGCTTTTCGTCGCACAGAGCAAGAATGCGCTTTGCAACCGCTTGCTTGGTGTTCATGCTGCTCCCTCCTCGCCGCTTTTTTCAATATTTTATACAAAAATGCGATATATCGTGTGGGATATATCGCATTTTTCTAAAAAAGGTGCTATAATATACGATATATCCCATATTTCAGAGGAGGAAGGATATGATATGCACCTTTTTTGGGCACAGGGAAGTGTATGAAAGCATAGGAGAGCTTCTAAAGCGTGAGATCCTTCGATTATAGTATCATGAGGAAGCTTCCGAGTTTTACATCGGCAACAAAGGTTCTTTTGATGCGATTGTTCAGAGAATCTGTGCAGAGATTGCTGAGGCGTACTCGGAGTTTTCATATTCCGTAGTGCTTTCGCGCCCCAATGAGCGCCCACTTTGCACAGCGGCGAGAGAGACGTTTTTTCCGCAAGAGCTTGATTCGGTGCCGCCTCGCTTTGCCGTTTCGAAGCGCAACGATTGGATGCTTGAGCATGCTTCGGTTGTGATTGCATATCAGCGGCATCGCTTTTCCAATACCGAGAGGTACGTCAAGCTGGCGCGCAAGCGAGGTCTTACTGTGATTGATATTTGAGCAGACGTAAAAGAGCCGTCCCGAATTCGAATGCGCATTCGGGACGGCTCTGCTTACACGGGGAGTATCGGATTTCGGTCTCGCCAAATCGGAAAGTCCCTTGCTTTCAGAAGCAGACCTTGCCCGGATTTAAGATGTTCTTTTCGTCGAAGACGCGCTTGATGCCCTGCATGAGCGCGATCGGGGTTTCTCCGTATTGCTTTTTGAGGAAGTCGCGCTTGGCGTAGCCGATGCCGTGCTCGCCCGAAACAAGTCCCCCGAGCTCCTCGGCCTTGGCGTACATTCTGTCAAAGCAAGCCGAGAGGGTTTCCTTCCATGCCGCCTCGCCGAGCGCGTCGCGGCAAACGTAAACGTGCAGGTTGCCGTCGCCGGCGTGACCGAAGCTCGGGATGCGGACGCCGAACTCCTCGGCAAGGGCGTGCGTGTACTTGATGAAGGCATCAACGTTCTTAACGGGCACGACGACGTCGCATTCGTCCATCTCGGTGGTCGATGCCTTGATTGCCTCAAGGAAGGCGCCGCGCGCCGACCAGACCGCCTTCTTGCGCTCGTCGGTGTCAACGATATAGGCGTCGAGCGCGCCGATCGACAGACAAAGCTCGGCAACCGTCTCAAGGTCGGCGTTCACCTCTGCCTCGGTGCTTCCGTCGAAGGTCAGAAGAATGTAGGCGTCGCTTTTCGTGTCGGGGAAGCGCTTGCCGAGATAGCTCTCGGAAAAGAGGATGGTGTCGCGCGACATATATTCGATCGCCGTCGGGATGACCTTCGAGCAGATGATTTTCGGCACCGACTCGATGGCGCTTTTCATATCGGGGAAGGGAACGAGCAGGGAGAGCGAGAATTTGGGAAGCGGCAGGAGCTTCAAGGTTGCCTCGGTGATGATGCAGAGCGTTCCCTCCGAGCCGATCACAAGGTCCTTTAAGCTATAGCCCGAGCTGTTCTTGGCAACCGCCGCACCGAAGGTCTCGATCTCTCCGTTCGGCAAAACGACCTTCAGCGAGCGGACGTAATCACGGGTGACGCCGTACTTGACGGCGCGCATGCCGCCGGCGTTGGTGGAGATGTTTCCGCCGATCGTAGCCGACTTCTCGCCCGGATCGGGCGGATAGAGAAAATCGTTCTCCTCGGCGAAGGCGGCAAGCTCCATGAGAAGCACGCCGGGCTGTACCGTAACGGCCAGGTTGCTTCTGTCAAGCTCAAGGATTCTGTTCATCTTGGTGGTTTCAAGAAGAATCCCCCCCTCGATCGGCACCGCCGCACCGACCAGCCCCGTTCCGCTGCCTCGCACCGTGACGGGAATCGCCCTTTCATAGGCGTGGCGCATGATTGCCGAGACCTGTTCGGTCGAGCGGACGCGAACCAGAACGTCGGGCATTCTCTCGATGCCGCCAAGCTCGTCGTGCGCGTAATCGGCGCTGATGGCATCCCCCGTCAGAACCTCGCCGTCGCCGACGATTCGTTTCAGAGCCGAGATATCCTCGGCACAAATCTTACCGTACATTACCGTCCCTCCTTGATCTTGGAAATCAACCTCGGCAGGATCTCGGATACGTCCCCTCTGACGCAGTAATGCGCCACGTCAAAGATGGGCGCCGCGGGATCCGAGTTGATCGCCACGATGCAGTCGGACGACTTCATGCCGGCGGCGAACTGTACCGCACCCGAAATGCCGAGGCAGAAGATCAGCTTCGGCTTGACGGTTCTGCCCGACAGACCGATCTGATGCTTGGCGTCAAAGAGATTCGCTTCCACGAGGGGGCGCGTGCAGGCGAGGGTACCGCCGAGAAGCTCGGCAAGCTCCCCGGCCAACCCGCGAAGCGTCTCGCTCGATGCGCCGCGTCCGACGGCAACGACCACCTCCGCCTCGGCAATATCGACGTCCTTCGGCTTCTTGCTTGACGAGAGAACCTCGATCGCCGATGCAAGCATCGCGTCGGTAACGCTTATTCGGACGATCTCGCCGCGTGCCTCTTCGGTGGGGCTTGGCTCGGTAAAGACCTTATAGCGTGCCGTACAGAACTGCGGACGGGTGTTCGGGGTGATGATCTGTGCCATGATGTTGCCGCCGAACGCTGGGCGAATCTGCACGAGATCGGTATTTTCCTTCATCTCCAGCACCGTACAGTCGGCGGTCAGTCCCGTCTTGCATCTCGCCGCCACTCTCGGCGCCAGCTGACGGCCGAGGTTGGTTGCGCCGACAAGAACCGACGAGGGCTTGAATTTCTCGATAAAGTCGCAGAATACGGCGGTGTACGGCTCGATCCGAAACTCAGCGAGCGCGGGATCGTCGTAAACGAAGACCTTGTCCGCGCCGTAGTGCAAGAGCCGCTCGGCGGCGTCGGATACGCCGCTTCCGATCAGGATTGCGTAAACGGGATGCCCCGTTACGGCGGCAAGCTCGCGCGCCTTGCCGCAGAGCTCGAGGGTTACGCGGTGGAGCTTTCCGTCGGTACAGTCGGCGTAAACCGTAACGCCGCGCCAGAGCGATTTATCAATCCCCACAGCCTCGTCCTCGACGAAGTCAATGATGCCGTCGCCCTTTTTTACGCAGAGCTTGCACATCTTACAGGCGGAGGAGATCTCGAGCTCGCCGTTCGCATAGGAGATTGCGCCGAAGGGGCAGATTTTGACCGCCTTCTCAGCCCTCTCGGGCGTGAGGCGGCTTCTGTTGACCTGTAGCTTACCCATCGTCAATCCCTCCTTAAATCATCTTCTTGTCGGCGAGCAGTCGGTAAAGCGCATCTGCCACCTCGTCGGCGCCCCCGTCGAGCGTAAAGCGGGAGTCATTCTTCTCGGGCGGAAAGATCCGCTCGACCTGCGTTGCCGATCCCGAAAGTCCGTAATGCTTCTCGTTTTGATCGCCGAAATCGGCAAAGCCAAGGAAAGAAACGGCGTCCTCGGGGAGACTGCGCTTAATCTTATAGGAGGGGAGTCTCGGCGTATTGATATCGCCGTCCACCGAGAGAAGGCAGGGAAGCGCGACCGATTCGGTGACGATCCGATCGTCAAGGCTTGCCGTGAGATACACGCGCCCGTCTCTGACGTCGTCGATCGACAGAACGTTCGAGACGTTCGGAATGCCGAGATATTCCGAGAGCTCGGCGCCGACCTGGGCGGTATCGCCGTCGGTCGTCTGCTTGCCGCAGAGGATAAGATCGTATTCCCCGAGGCGCTTGATTCCCTCGGAGAGGGTGTAGGCGGTGGCAAGCACGTCAGCCCCCGCAAACCTGCGGTCGGAAAGCACCGTTCCGCGCCTCGCGCCCATGGCGACGGTTTCCTCAATGACCGCTCTCGCCTGGGGCGGTCCCATCGTGACCGACTTGACCGAACCGCCAAAGCGCTCGGCGAGCGAGAGTGCCGTTTCAATGGCGTAAAGATCGTAGGGATTGATTTTGCTTGCGATTCCGCTGCGCTTCAGCACGCCCGTGATCGGATCGACCTCGACGTTGCTCGAGCCGGGAACCTGCTTCACGCAAACCAATATGTTCATGGCAATCCTCCGGTTTCCTTAACTTTTACGGTTGAATTTTATTCATTATATCACATTCCTTCGATTTCAGCAATCATTTTTTGGAAATTTGCCACAATTTTTGAAAAACAGGGAAGAATCCGCAATTTTATTGCATTTTAGGAGCTTCTGTGCTATAATGGAAACGAAATTTCCGTTTGAAAGGATGACTTTTGTGAAGATCACGTTTCTCGGCACCGCCGACGGTATTCCGCGTCCCGGGCATTTTTGCAGTGCAACCCTCGTCGAGATCGGCTCGTCGCTCTATCTCATCGATGCGGGCGCGCCCGTCCTTGATCTGATGCTCGCGCGCGGGTATCATCCGAATGCACTCAAGGCGGTTTTCAACACGCATGGGCACGGTGATCATTTTATGGGCGGACTGATTCCGCTCATGTATCTTTCGAGCTGGGCGTACGTCGGCACCTCCTACGACGTGCTTCTGCCGGAAAAGCAGATCGGCGAGGCGATCGTCGGCGTGATCGAGGCGACCGGGCGAGGGAGCTTTGCCCCCGAGCGCATCCGCATCTCGGAGTATCGGGAGGGTGTGATCTACGATGACGGTACCCTTCGGGTGACCGCGATTCCCACCCGGCACTGTGAGCCGAAGCCGAGCTATGCGCTTTTGCTTGAGGGCGGCGACCGCCGCGTGCTGATGACCGCCGATCTCTCGCCGAAGCTTTCGAAGGGGGATTTTCCCGAGATCGCCTTTACCGAGGAGACCGATCTCATCATCTGCGAAATGGCGCATTTTACGGCGGATCAGCTTTCGCCTTATCTGAAGATGTGCCGCACGAAGCAGGTCGTTTTCCACCACTACCAGCTTCGCAAGGAGCGCGATATCCGACAGCTGATGCAGTGCGGGGGATTCCCCTTCCCGATCATGGCGGCACGGGACGGCGACGTTCTGCGGCCTTGACGGAGCATTCGGAACAGCTTTGATCGAATCAAAAAACGGAGAGAGGGTGCTGCACGATTGCAGCACCCTCTCTCATTTTCCGTTTCAGACGGCATTCAGTAGTAATACGGCTCGGTTTCGCCAAGGAAGGTATCCTCGCTCGTATACTGGGCAACCGCGACGGCATCGCCCTCCCGAAGGGGACTTGACAGCTTGGCTGTCAGCGAACCGTCGGGGTTGCGCGTCGTCTTGAGAGGCTCTCCGTCTACCGTGATGCGGCTGGAGAGCGTGAAGTTTTTGCCGTATACGGTAACGGTGCTGCCCTCGACCGTAACCGATTCAACCGTGATCGGGCGTGCGCCGAAGACGAGCTCGGTTTGCGCGTAGGGGCTGCCCGCCTCGCCGTAAACGTACTGCTTGCCGTAGAGAATATCGTATTCGATGCTCTCCAGCGTCTCAAGGTAATCGGCATTGCTCCGACAGTTCTGATGCAGGCGGATGATGTTTCCCGCTTGGATTCCGACGGCATCCAAAACGGCCGAGGCAAGCTGAAACGCCTCCAGATCCTCGTCCTCGGCGTCGAGCGCAAAGTTCGAGTAGACGGCGTACTCGGTGTGATAGATTGAGGGACCCTCGACCTCGGCATTCTCAACGCCGAGTCCGCCCGGCAGGTGGTCGCCGTAGAAGACGACGACGGTATTCTCCTCGAGCGCGTCAACGGCGGCGCAAAGCTCGCCGACAAAGCGGTCCATCTCGCAGAGCTGGTTAACGTAGTATTCCCATGCCGCGACCTCGTCCTCGAAGGAGAGACCGCTTGTGACGCGCACGGGCAGGTTCTCCTCCAGCTCCCGCGAGGGGTATCCGCCGTGCCCCTGCACCGAGATCGTATAGATATAATCGGGGCCCGCGGTCGAGGCGAGCGACGCAAGGATCTCCTCGGTCAGAACGCGGTCCTTCACCCAGCCGAGGGGATTGAAGTCGTTTTCCGTGACACCTGCCATATATTCAATCGGAGTGAAGCGGTCAAAGCCGAGGTTGGTAAAGCAGACGTCGCGCCCGTAGAAGGTGGCGCGGTTATTGTGAATGGCGTGCGTGCCGTAGCCGAGCTCGCGGAGAACGAAGGGAACGCTCTCGCAGGCAGTGTCGCGCAGGATCGTCTTGTAGGGGTACTCGCCTGCGCCGAAGGAAGCAAGGTCCATGCCCGCGATGACCTCAAACTCGGTATTTGCCGTGCCGGCGCCGATCGAGGGAACCGCAAGATACCCCGACGGGCAGCTTTCAAGAAGAGAGGTAAAGTTCGGAATGGGGTTTTGGGAGAAGGTGAGATGCCCGACGCGGTTGACGTCGAAGAAGGACTCGAGCTGCACGAAAATGATATTCGGCATCTCCTCGGGCACCGTCGGCGCCTCGCCGAGCGCGGCGCGCTCGGCGATTGCCTCAATCGACTCCTTCGAATAGGTCTTCGGCTCGTCGATGCCGCGGTCGAAAACGGTGTTCAGAAAGCAATAGGTGAAGCCGTACTCGCGGTATGCCTCGATGATGTTCGGGAAGCGGCTCGGGATGACACCGCTCGCCTTGTATCCGATCGAGAGCGAGAAGGTCAGAGCAAGGGTAACGACGAAGGCAATCGGCGCCCCGAGGGGATGCCGCACCTGCCTTTGGGTTTTGAGGTAGAGGACGGCGAGCACGAAAACGGCTGCCGCAAGTCCTCCGAGGATCAGGGCGATCATAACGGGCGAGAGGTAAAAGGTGATGATGTCAAAGCCGGTCGTCAGAATGTAGAGATCGGTTCCCTCAAAGGGCGTCACGCGAAAGCTCTGCAAAACGAAGTTGGTGATCCCGATCGCAACGAGGAACGCCGAGACCGTCGTGACCCAGAAGACCTTTTTCCGCATGGCGAGCATGGGAAGGTACAGGAGCGAAACGATCAGGACGTTGAGCAGATAAAGATGCGGACGAAAAAACAGAAAGCCGAGCGCGCCGTCAATGCTTCGGTGGCTGAGCAGCTCGATCGCCAGCACCGCGAAAAAGGCGCAGACGAAGGGAGTCAGATAGGTCAGAAGTTTCTTTTTCAAAACGGAACCGTCCTTTCGGAAAATTCGGAATACGGCGGCTTGTCTGCCGCCTGCGTCTCGCCGATACGACGGCGGACACCGTTTAGTTTGCAATACGGCGGCGTTTCCATACGCGCCCCCGTGAGACCCTCACGAGAGGTATCATATCACGCACGTCCGTAAAAGTCAAGTTTTTTTGATTTGTGCATACGCTGATTTTGATGAAATCGGTATAATACGGGGAGGATGCGGATGGATTATACGTCGATGATGCGGGAGATACGGCTCCTTCAGATGGAATTTTCGGGGCTTTCGGTGCAAACGGTCGGCCGCTCCCTGCTCGGTCGGGAGATCCCCTGCCTCACCTTCGGGCAAGGGAAGGACGGGGTGCTGTACGTCGGCGCACATCATGGCATGGAGCATATCACGACCGCGCTTTTGCTTCGCTTCGTGCGCGAGCTTCTTTCGGCGGGTAGGGACGCCTCGCTTTACGGCGTGTCGTCCGCGTATCTGTTGGCGAGCCGCCGCTATTTCGTTTTGCCGATGCAGAACCCCGACGGTGTCTCGCTTTCGATCCTCGGGCTCGAGGCGGCGGGGATCCTTTCCGAGCGGCTTCTTCGGATGAACGGCGGAAGCCGCGATTTTACGAAATGGCAGGCAAATGCGAGAGGGGTGGATCTGAATCATAACTACGACGCGGGGTTTTGGGAGTATAAGCGTCTTGAGGGGAGCTTTGGAATCGAGGGTGCGGGACCTACCCGATACGCCGGGGAATACCCCGTCTCCGAGCCGGAAACCGCCGCGACCGTTTCGCTTTTGGCGTTTGTCAATCCCTTGCGGATTCTGACGCTCCACACGCAGGGCGGCGAGATTTACTATACCGCGGGGGGCTATGTGCTGCCGCGAAGCGAGGCTGTCGCACGGGCAATGGCGCGGCATGCGGGCTACCGTGCCGCGCTTCCCGAGGGGGCGGCGGCGTACGGGGGGCTGACCGACTATGCGGTATCGAGGCTCGGCATTCCGTCCTACACGCTCGAATGCGGACGCGGAGAGAATCCCCTCTCCGACCGAATTCTGCCCGCGCTTTACGCAGAGCTGCGGAAGCTCCTTTGGCTCGCCCCGGTTTTGTAGCCGAGTTTGTAAACATTCCGTGAACATTTATCGAAAGCCTTGCGCTTGCGCGCGAAATATGTTATGATGTTTCGGCGCCGAAAACTGACGGCGCAAATTCTCACGCAGGGTGTGTGAAGCCGAGGTGCCGGGGAACCGGTCGCGCTTCTGTATCGCCTTGCGGCGGAAAAACCTAACAGGAGGAACAGAAAAATGTTCGGAGTATCCATCAAGCAGCTGCTCGAGGCAGGCGTCCACTTCGGTCACCCGACCAAGAAGTGGAACCCGAAGATGTCGGAGTACATCTTCACCACCAGAAACGGGATTCACATCATTGACCTGCAGAAGACCGTCAAGAAGTTCGAGGAGGCGTATACCTACGTTCGTTACCTCTCCGAGGCAGGCGGAACCATTCTCTTCGTCGGCACGAAGAAGCAGGCAGCCGAGTCGATTCGCGACGAGTCGATCAAGTGCGGCATGTACTACGTGAACGTTCGTTGGCCCGGCGGCATGCTCACCAACTTCAAGACCATCCGTAAGTCGATCGGCCGTCTCAACGAGCTTGAGAAGATGCAGGCTGACGGCACCCTCAACCTTCTTCCCAAGAAGGAGGCCGCCAAGAAGCTGAAGGAGATCGACGATCTCGAGAAGATCTACGGCGGTATCAAGAACATGGAGAGACTTCCCGACGCAATCTTCGTCGTTGACACCCGCAAGGAGGCCAACGCCGTGAAGGAGGCGAAGAAGCTCGGTATCCCGGTGATCGCAATCGTTGATACCAACTGCGATCCGGCGGATGCGGATTATATCATCCCCGGTAACGACGACGCAATCCGCGCGATCAAGCTGATCGGCGGCGCACTTGCCGATGCCGTCATCGAGGGCAAGGGCGGCGAGCAGACCGTCGATGCTCCGGAGAGCGCCGCAGAGGCCGCTCCCGCAGCAGAGCAGTAATCGGAAGGAGAATAAAAAAATGGCAAATATCAGCGCAAAGGACGTAGCCGAGCTCAGACGTCAGACCGGCTGCGGAATGATGGACTGCAAGAACGCACTCGTTGCCGCAAACGGCAACTTTGACGAGGCGATCAAGGTTCTTCGTGAGAAGGGCATGGCAGCCGCTGCCAAGAAGGCGGACAGAATCGCGGCCGACGGTCTCGTTGAGATCCTTACCGAGGGCAACGTGACCGCAATGGTCGAGATCAACTCCGAGACCGACTTCGTTGCAAAGAACGAGAGCTTCCGTGCACTCGTCGTGACGGTTCTGAAGACCATCATCGCAAAGAAGCCCGCAACCGTCGAGGAGCTGATGGGCTGCACCACCGAGACCGGCGATACCGTTGAGGCTGCCGTTCAGGAGAAGATCCTGACGATGGGCGAGAAGCTTTCGATCCGCCGCTTCCTCATCGTCGAGGGACTTGTCAGCACCTATATCCACGGCAACGGTGCGACCGGTGTTATCATCAAGTTTGAGGCAGACGACGCCGCAGCTTCGAACCCCGGCTTTGCCGAGTTCGCAAAAAATATCGCTCTGCAGGCTGCCGCATACAGCACTCCCTACGTGACCCGCGAGGACGTTCCCGCATCGGTCATCGAGGAGGAGAAGGCAATCCTTCTGAAGCAGATGGAGTCCGATCCCAAGATGGCAAACAAGCCCCAGAAGGTGCTTGAGGGCATCATCACCGGTCGTCTCGGCAAGTTCTTTGAGGCGAACTGCCTCACTGAGCAGGCATACGTCAAGGACGACTCGCTGACGGTTGCAAAGTACGTTGCAGCGTGCGCCAAGGAGTTTGGCGGCGAGATCAAGATCGTCGGTGCGTACCGTTACGATAAGGGTGAGGGCATCCAGAAGCGCGAGGACGATCTCGCGGCTGAGGTTGCCAAGATGGTCAACGGCTAATCCCTGATTTTCCGTTAAATCAGTCAAACGAACCGGGTGCTTTCCCGGTTCGTTTTTTCTTTGCCGAAGCGGTCGTTTTGTAATTATTTGTAATGAAATTGAGAAAAGAGTAGTTTTCTTTCAAAAAAGTGTTTACAAAAACGTGATTTTGAAGTAAAATATATCTGATACCATCATTGCCGGGCGATGGGATTCCATCGCGGCGAAAAATCGATGTGAGGTTACGACCATGAAGTACAAGCGCGTATTGCTCAAGCTTTCGGGAGAGGCGCTCAGTGCCGGCTCCGGGAAGCTTTACGACGACGTCTTTTTGTCCAAGGTTGCAAAGGTGCTCCGCAAGTGTCTTGACGAGGGCGCCGAGATCGGTGTGATCGTCGGTGCGGGAAACATCTGGCGGGGACGGCAGGGAAAGGATATGGATCCCGTCCGTGCCGATTCGATGGGAATGCTCGCAACGGTGATCAATTCGATCGCCCTGCAGGACGCCTTCAGCCACGAGGGGATTGACACCCGCGTGATGACGTCGATGGAGATCAAGCCCTACGCCGAGGCGTATAGCCGCGACCGCGCGGTATACCATCTCTCGAAGGGGCGCGTCGTCATTTTCGGCGGCGGCATCGGCCTGCCCTTCTTCTCGACCGATACGGCGGGAGCGCTTCGCGCCGCCGAGATCGGAGCGGACGTCATGCTGATGGCAAAGAATATCGACGGGATTTACACCGCCGATCCAGCCAAGGATCCGAGCGCCAAGCGCCTGTCGCAGATCTCCTGCGACGATATCCTCTCGCATCACCTCAAGGCGATTGACGCTACCGCCACCGCCTTCTGCATGGAGCAGAGCATCCCGATTCTCGTTTTCGGCCTTGCCGATCCCGAGAACATTTACCGCGCGGTCTCGGGTGACGAGATCGGTACCATCGTAAGCCCCCAAGCCTGAAAAACGACCGACTGTAAAGGAGAACCGATATGAAACTCGACACCAAAGATTTTGAGATCAAAATGCAAAAGAGCATCGAGGCCTATAAGAACGAGCTCTCGACGCTTCGCGCGGGTCGCGCAACCCCCGACGTTCTCTCCCGTATCACCGTGGATTATTACGGAAGCCCCACGCCGATCAACGGCGTTGCCGCCGTCAGCGTTTCGGACGCGAGAACCCTTGCCATTCAGCCCTGGGATCCCTCGACCATTAAGGCGATCGAGCGCGCGATTCTTGCCTCGGATCTCGGAATTACGCCGATGAACGACGGCAAGGTGATCCGCCTGATCTTTCCGCAGCTGACCGAGGAGCGCCGCCGCGAGATGGCAAAGCAGATCTCGAAGCTCGGCGAGGGCGCCAAGGTTGCCGTCCGTAACATCCGCCGGGACGCCAACGACAAGGTCAAGGCGCTCAAAAAAGACGGCGAGATGACCGAGGATGACGTCAAGGCAAGCGATAAGCTCGTTCAGGATCTGACCGATAAGTATATCCGCGAGATCGACAAGGTGACCGAGCTCAAAAATAAAGAGATCATGGAGATCTGACGGTGGGCTTCTTTACTCGCCGCAAGGCAAAGAGGGCAGCGGAGGGAGCTTTGACGCTGCCAAAGCACGTTGCCTTCATCATGGACGGCAACGGCCGTTGGGCAACCCGTCGGGGACTTGGTCGGGAGTACGGGCATCGCGCAGGGGCAAAAACCTTCCGCGAGATCGCAAGGAGCTGCTTTCAGCGCGGGATTGAAACCGTGACCGTCTACGCCTTTTCGACCGAGAATTGGAAGCGCCCGAAAAACGAGGTTGACGAGATCATGCGGCTCCTCTCTTCCTATATCGACGAGGCGTTCTCGGATTTTCGGAACGAGGATGCCGAGGTGAGATTCATCGGACGGCGCGAGGGCCTTTCCGCCGAGCTGCAAAGCAAGATGGATAAGCTTGAGAGAGCCTCACAGGGGCGGCGCTTTTGCCTTCGCATCGCGCTCAATTACGGCGGCAGGGACGAGATCGTTCGCGCCGTCAACCGATTGATCGCAAGAGGGGAGCAGGAGCTGACCGAAAGGATGCTTTCGGAGGCGATGGACGATGCAAAGGCGCCTGATCCCGATCTTGTCGTTCGCACGGGCGGAGACACCCGAACCTCGAACTTCCTGCTTTGGCAATCGGCATATGCCGAGTACGCATTCACGAAGACCCTTTGGCCCGATCTGACCGAACGGGAGCTCGACGAGATCCTTTCCGATTTTGCAAAGCGCCACCGCCGCTACGGCGGACTATAAGGCTCAATATCCTGAAAATACCCTAATCTCGAGAAACGGGGGAGCTTCCTTGTGCGAAGTTCCCCCCATTATCACAAAAGGGGAGCCTGCCCCAAAAAACCACTCCGAAAGGAAGCAAGGTATGCTGACAAGAATTTTGACTGCGGGGGTTTTGATTCCTCTGCTCCTTTTGATCCTCTTTTTCTCGGGAACGGTCGTGTTCCCGATCGCCTGGGCACTGCTCGGTGTCATGGCGGTTTTCGAGATGCTTCGGGCGCTCGGCTTAAGGGGGGATGCCGCGCTGACCTGGCCGGCCTATCCGATCGCCCTCGGAATGCCCTTTGCCGCATACTTCCTTGGCGACGTCAAGACGGTTTGGCTGGTTCTTTTCGGCGCTCTCACCTTCTTTTTGCTTTGGATCTATACGGTGGCGGTCTTTCGCCGCGGCGCGCTTCTTTTCTCAAGCGTTGCCTCGCTTTTTACCGCCGTTTTGTATATCACCGCGGGCTTCCTTTCGATCTCGCTTCTGCGGTATCATACCGAAGCGGGGAGGTACCTTTATCTGCTCGTCTTTATCGCACCCTGGGTGACCGATACCTTTGCCTACTTCACGGGGCGCTTTTTCGGTCGGCATAAGCTGATTCCCGAGATCAGCCCCAAAAAGACGGTCGAGGGCGCGATCGGCGGAACGCTGTTCGGCATTCTGTCCTTCGTCGTTTTCGGACTCGTCATGCAGTACTCGCTGGGGCACGATCCGAACTACGCGGTGCTTGCTGTGTCGGGTGCGCTTTGCGCCTTTCTCTCGCAGATCGGCGATCTCATCGCCTCGCTGATCAAGCGCGAGCGCGGTGTGAAGGATTACGGCTCGATCTTCCCGGGGCACGGGGGCGTGATGGACCGCTTTGATTCGGTTCTGACGACCGCCCCGCTCCTTTACGCCGTTTTCTCGATCGGCGGTGTCTTTGCGGCGCTCGTGCTTTGAGAGGTGCATCATGAAGGATCATGCGATTCCGCGCTCGGTCGCGGTGCTCGGTGCAACCGGCTCGGTCGGACGGCAGAGCCTTGACGTTGCAAGGCATCACGGGATCAGGGTTGAGCTTCTGACGGCGGCAACGCGCGTTGCCGAGACCGAGGCGCTTTGCCGCGAGTTTTCTCCCCGCGTTGCCGTCATGGCAGACGAGGCGGCGGCAAGCTCGCTCCGTCTCGCCCTTGCCGATACCGATATCCGCGTCCTTGGCGGCTCACAGGCAATCTGTGAGGCAATCCTTGCATCAAGCGCCGAGGTGACCGTCAACGCCATTCTCGGAGAGGCTGGACTTGCCCCGACGCTTGCCGCCGTCAAAAAGGGGGGGCGGCTTGCACTTTCCAACAAAGAATCTCTCGTTGTGGCGGGCGAGATCGTGATGGCAGAGGCAAAGCGGACGGGGTGTGAGATCATTCCGGTTGACAGTGAGCACAGCGCGATCTTTCAGTGCCTGCATGCGGGGGATGCGCGCGAGGTGCGGCGCATTTTTCTGACTGCCTCGGGCGGTCCCTTCCGCGGCTACACGCCCGAGAGACTGCGCGGCGTAACGCTTGCCGAGACGCTGGCGCATCCCACCTGGCAGATGGGGGCGAAGATCACGGTTGACAGCGCCACCCTGATGAATAAGGGCTTTGAGGTGATTGAGGCGGTGCGCCTTTTCGGTACGGCACCGCATCAGATTGAGGTCGTCGTGCACCCCGAGAGTATAATTCACTCGGCAGTGGAATATATTGACGGTGCAACGATTGCGCAAATGTCAAACCCCGATATGCGCCTTTGCGTGCAGTACGCACTGACTTATCCGGCACGCGCCGAGGGGCTGACGCCGCCGCTTGATCTTTTCAGACTCGGACGACTGACCTTCGAGCGTCCCGACACCGAGACCTTTCCCCTGCTTGCCCTTGCCTTCTCGGCTGCTATGGCGGGCGGTGCTGTTCCTGCCGTGCTCAACGCCGCGAACGAGGTGGCGGTTGCCGCCTTCCTCAACGGCAAAATTCCCTTCTGTCGGATTGCCGAGACGGTTTCGGAGACGGTTTCCCGTCTTTCCGACGCCGCAGCGAAAACCAAGCTTGATGAGATTCTTGCAAGCGACAGGGAAGCACGCGAGGTTGCAAATTTGATTCTCTGATACGGGGGGTTTGCCCCCCGAAAGAAAGGATACCACTTTCGCATGGCGATTTTGATTGCGATCTTCGTTTTTGGCGCCCTGATTCTGATTCACGAATTCGGGCATTACCTGACAGCAAGGCTTTTTCACGTTGAGATTCATGAGTTTGCGATCGGCATGGGGCCGAAGCTTCTTTCCTACCGTTCGAGGAAAACAGGCATCCGCTATTCGCTTCGTCTCCTTCCGTTCGGGGGCTTCGTGAGCATGCCCGGGGAGCTTGGCGAGGATCCCGAGGCAAGGCCGCGCTTCGGCTTCGAGTCGGTTCCGCCGCTTGCCGAGGAGCGGGAGCAGGATCCCGACGAGATCGGCTACACGGTTGCCAATAAGGGCAACACCCTTGCCTCGCGCTCGCCCCTTCAGAGGCTCGTCGTCCACGCCGCCGGCGCAACGATGAACCTTCTGCTCGGCGTTCTGCTTCTCTTCGCTCTTTGCCTTTCGCTTGCCTACGGCTCGCCCGAGCATTCGATGCTCGGCTCGACGACGGTTTCGGGCATTTACCCCGCTGAGGACGGTACCTCGAGTGCCGATTACGGACTCCGTGTCGGAGACGAGATTCTTTCGGTCGCGGGACAGCGTGTCTTTATCTCGGACCAGCTGATGTATCAGATCATGCGCTACGGCTATACGGGCAGTGCCATTCCCGTCGAGGTGCGGCACGCCGACGGCTCACGCGAGACGCTCATGATCACCTTCCCGGTTGAGGAGATTGAGGGGCAGCGCTTCGGCTCCTTCGACTTCACGGTCATGCCCGAGCAGCGAAGCCTCGGGTCGGTTTTGCGGCACGTCTTTTTCCGATGCTGCTATATCGTTGAGATGATCTGGGAGTCGCTTTTCGATCTCTTTGCGGGACGCTACACCATCGACGCCGTTGCGGGACCTCTCGGCACGGCGGGTGCGATCACCGAGGCGGCAAAGAGCGGACTGAACAGTCTGCTGTATATCACCATCGTCATTTCGATCAATCTCGGCGTTTTCAATTTACTTCCCATCCCCCCGCTTGACGGTGGGCACGTCATTTATACGCTCTACGAGATGATTTTCCGACGCCCGATTCCGCAAAGGGTTTCGTTGGCGCTCGATTCGATTTTTACCGTTTTCTTCTTCGGATTTCTGATCTTCATCACCATCAAGGATCTCGTCGGATTCTTCTGACGGAAAGGAAAGGGATATGGCAAAGGTAAGGAGAGCCTCGCGGCAGATTTCGCTCGGCCGTCTTACGATCGGCGGCAGGAGCCCTATTGCGGTGCAGTCGATGACCAACACCGATACGCTGGACAGAGAAGCGACGCTCCGTCAGGTAACGGCTCTTGAGGCGGCGGGGTGCGACGTCGTGCGCCTTGCCGTGCCGACGCTTGAGGCGGCGGGAATCTTTGCCTACCTCAAGGAGAAGGGCGTTTCGGTGCCCCTCGTTGCCGATATCCATTTCGACTATCGAATCGCCCTTGCCTCGCTTGCATCGGGCGCCGACAAGATCCGCATCAACCCCGGCAACATCGGCTCGCGCGAGCGGATTTCCGCCGTGGTCTCGGCATGCCGCGAGCGGGGCGTTCCGATCCGTATCGGGGTGAACTCGGGCTCTCTTGAAAAGCATATTCTTTCAAAATACGGCGCACCGACCGCCGAGGCGCTCGCCGAAAGCGCGCTCTACCACGCCTCGCTGCTTGAGGAAATGGACTTCTACGATACCGTGATCTCGGTCAAGGCGTCGAGCGTCGAGACGATGATTGCCGCCAATCGCATTCTTGCCGAGCGGACGAGCTATCCCCTGCATCTCGGCGTGACCGAGGCGGGAGGACTGCGCGCGGGGATGATCAAAAGCGCGGTTGGCATCGGCTCGCTCCTTGCCGACGGGATCGGCGATACGATCCGCGTTTCTCTGACGGCGGATCCGACGAGCGAGGTCCCTGCCGCACGCGATATTCTTTCCGCCCTCGGGCTTGACGAAACGCGCCGTATGGACGTCGTCTCCTGCCCGACCTGCGGACGAACCCGAATTGATCTGATCCCCCTGCTTTCCGAGTTTGAGAGCAGGATTGACGCGCTCGGGCTTCGCCGTCTGCCGCTCAAGGTTGCCTTTATGGGCTGTGCCGTCAACGGACCGGGCGAGGCGCGCGAGGCCGATGTCGGGATCGCGGGGGGCGACGGCGACGCTCTGCTCTTCCGCCACGGCGAGATCATTGCCAAATACCCCGCCGAGTCGATCGTTGACGCTTTGATCGACGCCATTCTGGCTCTCGAAAAGGAGACCGTACAGTGAACAGCAGCGAGCCCATGACCTTCCTCGGTCGCTTCAAAAAATATCAGCCCACAGGTGAGCGGCGCGAGCTGCTCGCCTCTTCGGTATGGGGCGGTATGCGCGTGAGTCAGTCGCCGCTTCGCGTGGAGGTCGATCTTTCCTTTGACCGCCGCGTTTCGGCAGAGCTGCTTTATCGGATCGAACGGGAGCTGTGCGAGCTTTACGAGGCGACCTCCTTCCGCATCTTTCCGCATATGCCGCCCGAGCTCTTTTCGGCATCGGCGATGGGGGAGATCGCGGAAGAGGCAATGCGTGTCGGGGCGGTAACCCCGGGGTTTTTCTACGATGCAGCCTATTACGATGACGGAAAGACCGTCACCTGCTCGCTTCCGTATCTGCTCCCCGGTATCGGCATCGTCAACGACAGCGGTACCGTTACCATTCTTGAGAACATCATCCGTTCGCGCTACGGCGCCGAGAGACGGGTCGTCATCGAGTCCTGCGAGGATGCTGCGGAACGCACCGAGGCGCGCCTCTCGCGCCACGCCGAGGAGGCGGAGCGACTCTACCGCGAGAATGCCGAGCGCTCGGCTGCCGAGCGCCGCGCCCGTGCCGAGGCGGAGGCCAAGGCGAGAGAACAGGAGCTTTTGGCGCAGCCGACGCGCGTGACCTCTCTTTCGGTGGGGGCGGATGCACATATTACGCATAACGGCACCCGTCTTTCGGTCGGAACGACCGTCTTTGACGTCGAGGGTGCCGAGTCGCTTTACGGCGACCCCTTCCCGATCGACGCGCCGACGCCGCTCGTTTCGGTGACCGACACGAGGGGGGATATTCTCTTCCTTTGCACGGTTTTTTCACACGAGGAGCGCACGAACCGCGCAGGCGACCGTATCACGCATACCGTTTCGGTTACCGACGGAACCTCGTCCGTGCAGATCAAAAAGAGCGGGAGTCCCGAGGAGCTTGCCTGGATGGGCGCTCTGAAATCGGGGGTATCGCTTGCCGTCAAGGCGAGAATTCTGCGAGACCGCTTCGATAACGAGCTGATCGCCTCACCCAAGGCGGTCATGAGGATTAAAAGGCTTGAGCGAAGCGACGACGCCCCCGAAAAGCGGGTTGAGCTGCATTTGCATACCGTGATGTCGGCAATGGACGGACTCATCCGCCCCGACGAGATCGTTGCCACCGCCGAGCGCTGGGGGCATCCCGCGGTTGCCATCACCGATCACGGGAACGTCCAGAGCTTTCCGGAGGTCATGCTTGCCAAAAAGAAGCAGAAGGCAAGCGTCAAGATCCTGTACGGCATCGAGTGCTACTACGTCAACGACACGGCGCGTGCCGTTTACGGCTCGACCGACGCCGCGCTTGCGGACGAGCTCGTCGTTTTCGATATTGAGACGACCGGACTTGACAACAGAAGCTCGAAAATCACCGAGATCGGTGCCGTTAAAATCAAGGGCGGCGAGGTGCTTGACCGCTTTGACCGCCTGGTGAATCCCGGAATCCCGATTCCGCCGAATATCGTCGCCTTGACCGGCATCACCGACGAGATGGTGAAGGATGCACCGCCGATCGGGCAGGTGCTTGCCGAGTTCCTTGCCTTCGCGGGCGATCGGGTGCTCGTCGCGCACAACGCCAACTTCGATACGGGATTCCTGAGGGTTGCCGCCGAGCGCGAGGGGCTCCCCTTTACCAATCCCTATCTTGATACCCTTGCGCTTTCGCGCTACGTCAACCCCGAGCTGAGACGCCATACGCTCGACGCCATCGCCGAGCATTACGGGCTCGGAGACTTTAACCATCACCGCGCCGACGACGATGCCGAGATGCTGGCACGCATCTATTTCGTCATGCAGTCGCGCTTGCGCGACGAGGGCATCCTCGACCTCCGTCAGATGTCCGAGGCGATGAGCGAAAAGGCGGATCCCTTAAAGATCAAGCCTCGCCACATGGTCATCTTCGCCAAGAACAAAACCGGACTGAAGAACCTCTATCAGCTCATCTCGAAAAGCTATCTCGACTATTATAAGCGCTTTCCTCGGATGCCGAAAAGCGTCATTGAGCAGTACCGCGAGGGGCTCGTCATCGGATCGGCGTGCGAGTCGGGCGAGCTTTATTCAGCCATTCTCGATAACCTTCCCGATGCCGCGATCGAGGAAATCGCATCCTTTTACGATTATCTTGAGATTCAGCCGCTCTCGAACAACCGCTTCCTCGTCGATGAGGGGCGCGTGCAAAACGAGGAGGCGCTGATCGAGATCAACCGCCGCATCATTGCGCTCGGAAAAAAGCTGGGGAAGCCGGTTTGCGCCACCTGTGACGCGCATTTTCTCCGTCGCGAGGACGAGATCTACCGCAAGATTCTCCTGAAGGGCATGAAATTCCCCGACGGCGACCGCGATACGGGGATCTATTTCCGCACCACCGACGAGATGCTTTCCGAGTTCGCCTATCTTGGGGACGAGCTTGCACGCGAGGTTGTCATTACAAATCCCCGAAAAATTGCCGACTCGATCGAGGAGATCCTTCCGATTCCCGACGGCACCTACACCCCCGCGCTCCCGGGCGCCGAAGAGGAGCTGACGCGGCTCTGCTGGGACCGCGCCCACGATTGGTACGGAGACCCGCTTCCCGAGATCGTTGAAAAGCGGCTCTCAAGGGAGCTCGATTCGATCATCAAAAACGGCTTTGCCGTGCTTTACATGATCGCGCAAAAGCTCGTTGCCTATTCCGAGAGCCTCGGGTATCTCGTCGGCTCGCGCGGCTCGGTCGGCTCGTCCTTCGTTGCGTCGATGTCGGGCATCTCGGAGGTCAATCCCCTGCCGCCGCATTACCGATGCCTTGACTGCAGGTACTCCGAGTTTATCACCGACGGCAGCTACGGCTCGGGCTTTGATCTGCCCGACAAGCTCTGCCCGAGGTGCGGCAAGCCCCTTTACGCGGACGGTCACGATATTCCCTTTGAGACCTTCCTCGGCTTCTACGGTGACAAATCGCCCGATATCGACCTGAACTTCTCGGGCGACGTGCAGGGCAGAGTCCATAAGTATACCGAGGAGCTGTTCGGAACCGGTAACGTTTTCCGAGCGGGAACGATCGGTACGCTTGCCTCGAAAACCGCCTTCGGGTACGTCATGAAGTATCTTGAGGAAAAGGGCGTCTCGCTCCCAAAGGCAGAGGTCGAGCGCCTTGTTTCGGGCTGTGTCGGTGTTAAGAGAACGACGGGACAGCATCCCGGAGGCATCATCGTCGTGCCGAAGGAGTATAACATCCACGACTTTACCCCCGTGCAGCATCCGGCGGACGATCCAAGCTCGGATATTGTCACCACGCACTTCCAGTTCTCGTATCTGCACGATACGATCCTGAAGCTCGACGAGCTCGGGCACGATATGCCGACCAAGTACAAGGTGCTTGAGCGCTATACCAATACGAGCGTCATGGACGTCAAAATGAACGACAAGGCGGTCTATGAGCTCTTTGCAAGCACCAAGCCCCTTGGCATTACCCCCGAGGAGAACGGAGGCTGTCAGCTCGGCACCTACGGACTGCCCGAGATGGGAACCCACTTTATCCAGAGCGTTCTGCTCGATGCAAAGCCGAAGAACTTTGCCGATCTGCTTCAGATCTCGGGCCTGACGCACGGCACCGACGTTTGGCTCGGAAACGCGCAGGATCTCATTAAAGAGGGCATCTGCGATATCTCGAAGGTCATCGGAACGCGTGACGGTATCATGCTCGATCTCATCCGCTACGGTCTTGACAACGGCATGGCGTTCAAGATCATGGAATCGGTACGCAAGGGCAAGGGGCTCACCCCCGATTGGGAGAACGAGATGACCTCTCACGGCGTACCCGATTGGTACATCGCATCCTGCAAAAAGATCAAATATATGTTCCCGAAGGCGCATGCCGCCGCCTACGTGATGTCGGCGATCCGCCTCGGCTGGTACAAGATCCATTATCCGATGGAGTTCTACGCCGCGTTTCTCACCGTTGCCCCGGGCGGCTTTGACGCCGAGACGGTCATGGGCGGAAGAGCCCGCGTCTTTGACACCATCGCCGAGATTCAAAAGAAGGGAAGCGAGGCAACCCAAAAGGAGTCGGAAATGGTAACGACCCTGCAGCTTGTCGGCGAGTGCATGGCGCGCGGGATTCGGTTTTTGCCGGTCGATCTCATGAAGTCGGATGCCAAGGCGTTTCTTCCCGAGAACGGCAGCATCCGCATGCCCTTCAACTCGCTTGGCGGACTTGGAGATACTGCCGCCGCGCGCATCGTTGAGGTGAGAGGCCAGGGCGAGATCTATTCGATCGACGATCTGCGCCGCCGAGCGGGGCTCACGCGCTCGGTCATCGAGCTTCTGCGCCGCGTCGGCGTGCTCGACGCGCTCTCCGAAACCAATCAGTTCAGCTTCTTTTAAGGAAGGAGCGAAAATTTTTGCGGCACAGAGTCCGGGCGTGGCTCTGTGCCGCTATGTTAGAGCCTTATTGAAACAAGAGGAAGAGCAGCAGGATCGGGAAAAGATCTCCCTCGCTGTCCTCGAGCAAAAGCAGGAGCGCAAGTGTGAGGATCAGAAGATCCTCAAGATCAAAGCCCTTTAGGCTGCGACCGATGCGAAAGCGGTCAAGGAATGAAAGCAGCGAGCGTCCCATTCCCCTTTTCGCGGGGAGCGCCCCTGCCTCGGCAGACTCCTCGTTCCCGCACTCAAGGTCGGGCTCGGGGGTGGGCTCGGCGCGGAAGGCGGAGCCGCTGTAGCCGCTTGGAATTTCGCTTGGTGTCTGACTGTACATACCCTCACCTCAAACCTTTCCCGCGCCGCCGAGAAGCTCAAGCATCGCCGAGGCACGGACCAGCCCCTCGAGCCGCTCTCCCTTGCTTTCGGAGAGATAGGGGCGCAGTGCATGGAGCAGAGCCTCGCGCCGTTTCGCTCTGTCAACCCCGTGCGGCACGGCGGAGGCAGGGGCAAGCCCGTCGGCGGACTCCTCGCTTGTCTGGGACTCGCCCTGTGCAGTAGAGCCGTCCTCGGAGCCGCCGAGGAGTGCCGAGATCGAGCGCATGGCGTCGGGGGACGAGAGGATTGGGGAGAGAAGCCTCGTCAGGCTCGTGATGAGATCAGCGTCCATCGGCTTTCCTCTGCTGCTCCTTGACGTATCGCCCGATAACGCTTGCCGCCTCGGTGATCTTCAGCGTTCCGTTTCCTCGGACCGCCGCACGAAGCTTTGCGAGTGTCTCGGGCGGCGGCGTCGCCTCGGGAAGCGTTATGCCGTGCGCCCTTGCCATCTCGTGAATCCGCTGCCAAAGCGCATCGTCGGGAAGCGCGACGAGCTCACGGATCAACGCCTGATCAATTTTCATCGAAACACCGTCCTTTACTCCTTTGGCGGCAGTGCCGCTCTTACTACACGATATGCGGCGGAGAGATTTTTGTGAAAGGGAAAACAGCATGGAGAAAATGAAGATTCTCGTTTTTTCGGACAGCCACGGCAGGGACGACGGTATGCGGAGGGCGCTTTCGATGCATCCCGATGCCGAGGGCGTTTTCTTCCTCGGAGATGGGGCAAGGGAAGCCGCAGCGCTTGCCGAACGTGAGCCGAACCGCTTTTTCATCGGCGTCAAGGGGAACTGCGACGGGGCGCTTTTCGGGCTTCTCGGCGGAAGCGATCTTCGCCTTGAGGAGGAGCTCGTGCTTTTCGGACGTCGGATCCTGCTTTTGCACGGTCATACGGTCGGCGTCAAGGGTGGGCTCGGCGAGCTCATTCTAAACGCGCGCCGAAGAGAGGCGGACCTTGCTCTTTTCGGGCATACCCACGAGCCGTTGGAGCGCTATCTTTCGGAGGGTAGACGGCCTCTTTATCTCTTTAACCCCGGAAGCATCTCGCGCCCGCGCAGCGGCAAGCCTACCTACGGGCTGATCACGCTGACCGAGAGCGGCATCCTTCTCTCGCACGGAACGCTGTAGGGCTGTGCGCGCTCTGCACGCGCGTGCGCGCACGATTATAATAAGGAAACGCCCGTCAGGGAAAAGCGGGGGAGTAAAAAGACGGAAAATTTTTGAAAAATGCTTGACAAGCCACTGAATTGGTGATATAATACTAAACTGCATTATAATTGCTTGCGCTATGCTTTGTTTGAATTTTTGCGGAACAAATTTCTTTGTAAATTTTTTGTGAACATTGAAAATGTTTTGTAAACATTCAAATTTTATTTGTATCGTGCGCGCGTTTGTATGTGCACACGGTACGGGCGCAGCCCGGATTCCGAAAATGAACGAAGGAGTGATTCTTTCTATGCAGCTGAAACCCCAGAAGCTCGGAAAAACCGTCCGAATGAGTTTTTCCAAGATTGAGGAGGCCCTGGAGCTTCCGAACCTCGTTGAGGTTCAGAAGAAGTCCTTTCAGTGGTTCCTTGACACGGGACTGGACGAGGTGCTTCGCGACGTATCGCCGGTTTGCGACTATTCGGGGAACCTCGTGGTCGAATTCATGAATTATTCGATCGACCCGAACCCTCGCTACTCGGTCGAGGAATGCAAGGAGCGTGACGCAACCTACGACGCCCCTCTGAAGGTCGGCGTTCGTCTCACCAATAAGGAGACGGGCGAGATCAAGCAGTCGGAGATCTACATGGGGAACTTCCCTCTGATGACCGAGACGGGAACCTTCGTCATCAACGGTGCCGAGCGCGTCATCGTTTCCCAGCTCGTTCGCTCGCCCGGTATGTATTACGGCTCGGCGGTCGACAAGTCGGGAAAGCACAGCTATTCTGCGACCGTCATCCCTTATCGCGGCGCATGGCTCGAGTATGAGACCGATGCGACCGACGTTTTCTACGCCAAGATTGACAAGACGAGAAAGATCCCCGTCACGGTGCTGATCCGCGCCCTCGGCGAGGAGAGCGACGAGGATATTCTCGCCATGTTCGGCGACGAGGAGCTGCTGACGGCAACCTTCACCAAGGACGAGTCGGCACGCCGCGCGCTCGATGCGGGAACGACCCCCGGCGACGAGGCGCTCAAGGAGATCTATACCAAGCTCCGTCCCGGTGAGCCGCCGCTGGTTGACAGCGCGAAGATGCTCATCAATAACACCTTCTTCGATCCGAAAAGATACGACCTTGCACAGGTCGGACGCTACAAGTTCGACAAGAAGGTGGCACTCGGCGCGCGTATTAAGGGCTTCCGCCTCTCCGACGCCGTCGTCAGCCCTCTGACCGGCGAGGTGATTGCCGAGGCAGGGGAGCTTGTCACAGCCGAGCTTGCCGCCGCCATTGAGAGCAACGCCGTCAACGCCGTTACCGTTACGAGCGATCTCGACGAGAGCCGCCGTCCCGTGCGCGTCTTCTCGAACGGGACCGTTTTCCCGAAGGCAATCCTCGGGTATGATCTGACCGACTGCGGCGTTCGCGAGAAGGTTCGCTACTCGGTGCTCCGTGAGATCATCGACGGATGCGACGGAAGCGAGGAGGAGATCAAGGCGGGCGTTCGCGCAAGAATTGCCGAGCTCTGCCCGAAGCATATCACCAAGGACGATATCTTCGCCTCGATCAACTACCTGATCGCGCTCTCTCACGGTGTCGGAACCGTTGACGATATCGACCATCTCGGAAACCGCCGTCTGCGCTCGGTCGGCGAGCTTTTGCAGAATCAGCTCCGGATCGGTATGTCCCGTATGGAGAAGAATATCAAGGAGCGCATGTCGGTGCACGACACCGAGGATATGACGCCCCAGACGCTCATCAATACCCGTCCCGTTGCAACCGCAATCCGCGAGTTCTTCGGATCGTCTCCTCTCTCGCAGTTCATGGATCAGAACAACCCGCTTGCCGAGCTGACGCACAAGAGACGTCTTTCGGCACTCGGTCCCGGCGGTCTTTCGAGAGACAGAGCCTCCTTTGACGTCCGTGACGTGCACTACACCCATTACGGCAGAATGTGCCCGATCGAGACGCCCGAGGGACCGAACATCGGTCTGATCTCCTATCTCGCAACCTACGCACGCATCAACGATTACGGATTCCTTGAGGCGCCCTACCGCCGTGTCGATAAGGCAAGCGGCGTCGTTACGGGCGAGGTCGTATACATGACCGCAGACGTCGAGGATCAGTACGTCGTTGCACAGGCAAACGAGCCGCTTGACGAGCAGGGCCGCTTCGTCCGCCCCCGCGTCATTGCCCGTGATAAGTCCGAGATTCTCGAGGTCGATCCGAGCGAGGTCGATTTCATGGATGCATCGCCGAAGATGCTCGTTTCGGTTGCAACCGCCATGATCCCCTTCCTTGAGAACGACGATAACACCCGTGCGCTCATGGGATCGAACATGCAGAAGCAGGCGGTTCCGCTGATGATGACCGAGTCTCCGATCGTCGGAACCGGTATGGAGTATAAGGCGGCGGTCGATTCGGGTGCCGTCGTAACGGCAAAGGACGGCGGTATCGTCGAGCGCGCCTGCGCCGATGAGATCGTGATTCTTTCCGACAGCGGTCGCAAGGACTCCTACCGTCTCATTAAGTTCAAGAGAAGCAACCAGGGCACCTGTATCAACCAACGCCCGATCGTCGCCGAGGGCGAGCGTGTCGTGGCAGGGCAGGTAATCGCCGACGGTCCCGCAACCGGCGGCGGCGAGATCGCGCTCGGTAAGAACGCGCTCATCGGCTTTATGACCTGGGAGGGCTACAATTACGAGGACGCCGTTCTCCTGAACGAGCGCCTGGTCCGTGAGGATATGTACACCTCGATCCACATCGAGGAGTATTCGATCGAGGCGCGCGACACCAAGCTCGGTCCGCAGGAGATCACCCGCGAGATCCCGAACGTCGGTGACGATGCGCTCAAGGATCTCGATGCTGAGGGTATCGTCAAGATCGGTACCGAGGTTCGCTCGGGCGACATCCTCGTCGGTAAGGTCACGCCGAAGGGCGAGACCGAGCTGACTCCCGAGGAGCGCCTGCTCCGTGCGATCTTCGGTGAGAAGGCACGCGAGGTCCGCGACTCGTCCCTGCGCCTGCCGCACGGTGAGTCGGGTATCGTCGTTGACGTCAAGACCTTTGACCGCTACAACTCCGACGATCTCGCACCCGGTGTCAACCGCGTCGTCCGCGTTTATATCGCGCAGAAGAGAAAGATCTCGGTCGGCGATAAGATGGCGGGCCGCCACGGTAACAAGGGTGTCGTCTCGCGCATTCTGCCCCCCGAGGATATGCCCTTCCTTCCCGACGGAACGCCGCTTGATATCGTTCTGAACCCCCTTGGAGTTCCTTCCCGAATGAACATCGGTCAGGTGCTTGAGGTGCACCTCGGTATCGCCGCCAAGAAGCTTGGCTATAAGATTATGACTCCCGTCTTTGACGGTGCCAACGAGCGCGACATCATCGAGTGTCTGCGCGAGGCGCGCTACACTCGCGAGATCCGCCGCGGCGAGAATCTCAAGGGTAAGGCGCTGTTCATCGAGGTAGAGACCGAGGGCGGCGGCAAGGATCTGCAGCGCCTCGATCAGCCGATGGTGGACGATGCCGAGAAGCTCAGAGGAAAGATGGAGCTGAAGCAGGTGTTCGCCGTTGAGGGTGAGACTGCCGCCACGCTCGCGGTGACTCCCGATCTCGTTATGAGCGCAATGCGCGACGGCGAGGCGGTAGACGGACGCGCCGTCTATACGCTCTCGGGCAACACCCTGACCCGCGTTGACGACTCGGTGCTTTCGCACTACGAGGAGCTTCGTGCTCTTCTTGAGAGCGGCCGCGTCAGTGTCATCGACGGTAAGCAAACGCTTTACGACGGCAGAACGGGCGAGCCGTTTGACAACCCCGTTACCGTCGGTATCATGTACTATCTTAAGCTGCACCATCTGGTTGACGATAAGATTCACGCGCGCTCCAACGGTCCGTACAGCCTTGTGACTCAGCAGCCTCTCGGCGGTAAGGCACAGTTTGGCGGCCAGCGCTTCGGAGAGATGGAGGTTTGGGCGCTTGAGGCATACGGCGCCGCCTACACGCTGCAGGAGATTTTGACCGTCAAGAGTGACGATATCACCGGACGCGTCAAGACCTACGTGGCGATCGTCAAGGGTCAGAACATCCCGACTCCGGGTATTCCCGAGTCCTTCAAGGTGCTCGTGAAGGAGCTGCAATCGCTCGCCCTGAACATCCGCGTTCTCGACGCCGACGGCGAAGAGATCGAGCTGTCCCGTCTTGGCGAGGAGGATTCTCCCGTTGCATCCATGTCCACGCTGGAGGAGGTTGAGGCGGCAGTTGACGCCGAGGCCGAGGGCGAGGAGCTGTCCGATGAGGACTACGATGACGAGGATTTTGACGACGAGATGCTTGACGAGGACGAGGACGAGTACGTGGATGAGGTCGACGGCGACGACGAGTATTCGCTCTGATTCGAAGGTCAACTTAGATAGAGAGGGGAAGGCGGATTCATCCGCTTCATGATAAAATATATGGAAAGAAACGTTTTTGATTCCATTCAGATCGGTCTTGCATCTCCCGAAATGATCCGAAGCTGGTCCTACGGCGAGGTCACCAAGGCCGAGACGATCAACTACCGAACGCTCAAGGCGGAGGTAGGCGGTCTCTTCTGCGAGCGTATCTTTGGCCCGACCAAGGACTGGGAGTGCATGTGCGGAAAATATAAGCGCGTGCGCGCCAGCGGAAAGATCTGCGAGAAGTGCCACGTTGAGGTGACGACCAAGAAGGTTCGCCGCGAGCGTATGGGCCATATCGAGCTTGCCGCACCGGTGTCGCACATCTGGTATTTCCGCGCGATTCCCTCGCGTATGGGACTTCTTCTCGATATGTCTCCGAAGCTTCTTGAGCGCGTGCTCTACTTTGCAAGATATATCGTCATTGATCCGGGCAGCACGCCGCTTGAGAAGAAGCAGCTTCTGACCGACGCCGAGTATCAGAGCGCCTACGAGAAGTATGAGGACGACTTCCGCGCCGGCATGGGCGCCGAGGCGATCCGCGAGCTTCTGGCAGAGCTTGACATCGAGCAGCTCTCAAAGGATCTCAAGGAGGAGCTTCTCGTTGCCACCGGTCAGAAGAAAATCCGCATCATCAAGCGTCTTGAGGTTGTCGAGGCGTTCCGCAAGTCGAAGAACCGTCCCGAGTGGATGATCCTCGATTGCATTCCGGTTATTCCGCCCGATATCCGTCCGATGGTTCAGCTCGACGGCGGCCGCTTTGCGACCTCGGATCTCAACGAGCTCTACCGCCGCGTGATCAACCGTAACAACCGTCTCAAGAAGATGCTCGAGGTCAGAGCCCCCGAGATCATCATCCGTAACGAGAAGAGAATGCTGCAGGAGTTCGCCGATGCCCTGATTGACAACGGCCGCCGCGGCAAAGCGGTTACGGGCGCGTCGAACCGTCCGCTCAAGTCGCTTTCCGAGATGCTTCGCGGTAAGCAAGGACGCTTCCGTCAGAACCTGCTCGGTAAGCGAGTTGATTATTCGGGCCGTTCGGTTATCGTCGTCGGTCCCGATCTCAAGATCTATCAGTGCGGTCTGCCGAAGGAGATGGCGCTCGAGCTCTTCCGTCCCTTCGTCATGAAGAGACTGCTTGAGACGCAGAAGGCAAGCAGCATCAAGGATGCAAAGAAGAAGGTTGACAAGGTGCTCCCCGAGGTTTGGGACGCACTGGAGTACGTCATTCGCGAGCATCCCGTCCTGCTCAACCGCGCTCCCACTCTGCACCGTCTGTCAATTCAGGCATTCGAGCCGGTGCTCGTCGAGGGCCGCGCCATCCGTCTGCATCCGCTCGTCTGTAAGGCGTTCAACGCCGACTTCGACGGCGACCAGATGCCGGTGCACCTGCCGCTGTCGGCAGAGGCGCAGGCAGAGGCGCGCTTCCTGATGCTTTCGGCAAACAACCTGCTCAAGCCCCTGAACGGTCACGCCGTGACGGTTCCCTCGCAGGATATGGTGCTTGGCTCCTACTACCTGACCATCGAGCGTCCCGGCGAGCCCGGAGAGGGCAAGTACTTCCGCGACGTCAACGAGGCAATGATGGCGTACGACGCCGGCGTTATCGGCATCCACGCACCCATCAAGGTCCGCGTCAGCCGCACCCGTGAGAATGGTGAGACCGTCTCGCGCGTGATCAACGCCACGATGGGCCGCCTGATCTTCAACAGCAAGCTGCCGCAGGATCTCGGCTACGTTGACCGCAGCGATCCCGAGCACGCATTCGATCTTGAGATCGGCTTCACCGCCACCTCGAAGAAGCTTGAGGAGATCGTTGACCGCACCATCAAGTACCACGGCTTCCCCGAGGCAGCCAAGGTGCTTGACGAGATCAAGTCTCTCGGATACAAGTATTCCACCAAGTCCTCGCTTTCGATTTCGGTCTACGATATGACGATTCCCCCCGAGAAGCCCGAGATCATCGCGGCAGCAGAGGCAGAGGTCGAGGCTGTGCGCGGACTTTACCTTGACGGTGAGCTTTCGGATACCGAGCGCTACAATCAGGCGATCGCAATCTGGGAGAAGACCACCAAAAACCTGACCGATCTGATGACCGAGGGCTTCCACCCCTACAACGCCATCAACATGATCTGTACCTCGGGTGCCCGCGGCTCGATCAAGCAGATGAGACAGCTTGCTTCGATGCGAGGCCTGATGTTCGCAACCAACGGTAAGACGATGGAGATTCCGATCAAGTCGAACTTCCGTGAGGGTCTGAACATGCTCGAGTATTTCATGGGTGCAAAGAGCTCGCGTAAGTCGCTGTCGGATACGGCACTGCGTACCGCCGACTCGGGATACCTTACCCGCCGTCTCGTTGACGTCTCTCAGGACGTCATCGTCCGCGAGGACGACTGCGGCTCGACCGACGGCATCGTCGTTTCGGCGATCGTTAGCGGCGAGACCGTCGTTGAGAAGCTCGAGGAGCGTCTTGTCGGCCGCTTTACGGTTGACGACGTCGTCGATCCCGCAACCGGCGAGCTGATCGTTGCCGCAAACGTCATGATCAGCGAGGAGCAGGCAAACGAGATCGTTAAGGCAGGGATCGAGTCGGTCAAGGTCAGAACCATTCTCCGCTGCCGTGCAAAGCGCGGCGTTTGTGCGCATTGCTACGGTGCCGATATGGCGTCGGGCAAGCTCGTTAGCACGGGTGAGGCTGTCGGCGTCATCGCAGCGCAGTCGATCGGTGAGCCCGGTACCCAGCTGACGATGAGAACCTTCCATACGGGAGGTATCGCAGGCTCGGATATTACCCAGGGTCTTCCGAGAATCGAGGAGCTCTTTGAGGCTCGCCGTCCGAAGAAGCCCGCGATCGTCAGCGAATACAGCGGTGTCGCGCACGTCGTGCAGGATAAGCGCATTGCCCGCATCGTCATTGACGCTGACGGAGAGCACGCCGAGCTTGATAACGGTAAGAAGGAGTACGAGGTGCCCTTCGGCATGAAGGTCACGGTGCGCGACGGCGATTACGTTGCCTCGGGCTCCGCTTTGACCGAGGGCTATCTGAATCCCGCCGACGTTCTCCGTCTCAGCGGCATTGACGCCGTTTACGACTATATCATCCGCGAGGTGCAGAAGGTTTACCGCGGTGAGGACGTTGAGGTCAACGATAAGCACGTTGAGGTGATTGCCCGCCAGATGACGAGAAAGGTCAAGATCGAGGATGCGGGAGATACCTCTCTGCTCGTCGGCTCGACGGTTGATATTCTCGAGTTCCGTGAGGAGAACGAGGCAATCGAGGCACGCGTTGCCAACGGCGAGGTCGGACTGCGTCCCGCATACGCTTCGCCCGTGCTGCTCGGTATCACCAAGGCATCGTTGATGACCGAGTCCTTCCTCTCCGCAGCTTCCTTCCAGGAGACGACGAAGGTGCTGACCGAGGCGGCGATCCACGGTAAGGTTGACCGTCTGCTCGGACTCAAGGAGAACGTCATTATCGGTAAGCTGATTCCCGCGGGAACCGGTCTTGAGTATTACCGCAGCGTCGGCGTCGTCGAGAACGAAAACGCCGGCAATATGACAGACGAGGAATTCGGAGAGAAAATCGCTTCCGAAATGGCGGCGGTCGGCAAAAATATCTGAAAACCTATTGACAAACCCGTCCGCAAAATGTTATAATTACCTGAATGGATATGGCCTTGGGGCGACTTCAGACATCTGACGTCGCCCAAAGGTGCGGTTTTCGCCGCTTTTTCCGTATCCTTTACTGCGTTATACCTCCGCGAGACCTCGCGGGAAGTATATAAACAACAGATTTTCAGAAGAAGGAGGAAAACAATGCCAACCTTTAACCAGCTGGTGAAGAACGGTCGCGCGAAGCCTGTTTACAAGTCGAAGGCTCCCGTGCTTCAGAAGGGCGTCAACACGCTGAAGAATCAGTCGACTGACGTATCCTCGCCCCAGAAGAGAGGCGTCTGCACGAAGGTTACCACGGTCAGCCCGAAGAAGCCGAACTCCGCACTCCGTAAGATTGCGAGAGTCCGTCTGACGAACGGTATGGAGGCTACCACCTACATTCCCGGAATCGGACACAATCTTCAGGAGCACTCGGTGGTTCTGATTCGCGGCGGACGTGTTCGCGATCTCCCCGGTGTGCGTTACCACATCATCCGCGGTACGCTTGATGCACAGGGCGTCGCAAACCGCATGCAGGGTCGCTCCAAGTACGGAGCAAAGCGTCCGAAGAAGAAGTAATTTCGGACCATTCACAATCGTGCCGTCACAGCAACTGTAAACTGAAAATATTGTTTATATATTGCCCCGAGACGCGCACTTGCGAAAAAGGATTTTTTCGAGTACCTGTGAGAACACGATATTTTAGTGAAGGAGGGAAGTACAGTGCCGAGAAGAGGTCAAATTTCCAAAAGAGAAGTATTGCCGGATCCTATGTATAATTCGCAGCTGGTTACCAGACTGGTAAATAACGTGATGTACGACGGCAAGAAGGGCGTTGCGCAGAAGATTGTTTACGACGCATTCGCCACCATTGAGGCAAAGCAGGGTGTGAACGCACTTGAGGTGTTCACCGCCGCTCTCGAGAACGTCATGCCGGTGCTTGAGGTTAAGGCTCGCCGCGTCGGCGGATCGAACTATCAGGTCCCGATGGAGGTTCGCCCCGAGAGACGTCAGACTCTTGGTCTGCGTTGGATCGTATCGTTTGCAAGATCCCGCTCCGAAAAGACCATGGCTGAGCGCCTTGCCGCTGAGATCATGGATGCCAAGGCAGGAATGGGCGGCGCCTTCAAGAAGAAGGAAGATACCCACCGTATGGCAGAAGCCAACAAGGCATTCGCACATTACAGATTCTGATCCGTATAGAACAAGAAGGAGAGAACAATGCCCAGAGCATATTCACTTGAGAAAACGCGGAACATCGGTATCATGGCCCATATCGACGCAGGTAAGACCACGACGACCGAGCGTATCTTGTTTTATACCGGTAAGACCCATCGCATGGGCGAGACCCATGACGGCGGTGCAACGATGGACTGGATGGCTCAGGAGCAGGAGCGCGGAATCACCATTACGTCTGCGGCTACGACCTGCTACTGGAAGGAAAACCGCATCAACATCATCGACACCCCCGCCCACGTTGACTTTACCGTTGAGGTTGTGCGCTCGCTTCGCGTTCTGGACGGTTCGGTAACCGTTTTCTGCGCAAAGGGCGGCGTTGAGCCCCAGTCCGAGACCGTTTGGCGTCAGGCTGACGAGTACAAGGTCCCGAGAATGGCGTACGTCAACAAGATGGATATTACCGGCGCCGACTTTTTCCGTGTCATTCAAATGATGAAGGACAGGCTTCATACCAATCCTGTCGCAATCCAGCTCCCGATCGGCAAGGAGAGCAGCTTCCGCGGTATCATCGACCTGATGACCATGGAGGCAGACGTTTACTACGATGACCTTGGTAAGGATATGCGCGTTGAGGCGATCCCCGAGGACATGGCAGAGCTTGCCGAGGAGTACCGTGCCGCGATGATCGAGGCAATCGCCGAGACCGACGAGGCACTCTTTGAGAAGTACTGCAACGGTGACGAGATCTCGGTCGACGAGCTCAAGGCCGCACTTCGTGCCGCCACCATCGCCAACCAGATCGTTCCGGTCTGCTGCGGTACGTCCTACAAGAACAAGGGCGTTCAGAAGCTGCTTGACGCTGTCATCGACTTCATGCCCTCGCCGCTCGATATTCCCGCGATCAAGGGTGTGATTCCCAAGACCGAGGAGGAGGACGAGAGAAAGGCAAGCGACGACGAGCCCTTCTCGGCGCTTGCATTCAAGATCATGACCGATCCTTACGTCGGTAAGCTCTGCTTCTTCCGCGTGTACTCCGGTACGCTCGCAAAGGGAAGCGCCGTTTACAACTCGACCAAGGATAAGGAGGAGCGCATCGGCCGTATCCTCATGATGCACGCAAACGACAGAAGCGATCTCGACGTCGTTTATACCGGTGATATCGCCGCTGCCGTCGGTGTGAAGAACACCACCACCGGTGATACGCTCTGCGACGAGAAGCATCCGATCATCCTCGAGTCGATGGTATTCCCGGATCCCGTTATCCGCGTTGCCATCGAGCCCAAGACCAAGGCAGGTCAGGAGAAGATGGGTATCGCGCTCTCGAAGCTGGCAGAGGAGGATCCGACCTTCCGCACCTATACCGACGAGGAGACGGGTCAGACCATCATCGCCGGAATGGGTGAGCTTCACCTTGAGATCATCGTTGACCGTCTGCTCCGCGAGTTCAAGGTCGAGGCCAACGTCGGTAACCCGCAGGTTGCCTACAAGGAGACGATCCGCAAGTCGGTTGAGCAGGATACCAAGTACGCCCGTCAGTCGGGTGGTAAGGGTCAGTACGGTCACGTCAAGATCCGTATCGAGCCGAACGAGCCCGGTAAGGGATACGAGTTCATCAACGGCATCACGGGCGGTGTCATTCCGAAGGAGTATATCCCCGCTGTTGATTCGGGTATCCAGGGCGCTATGCAGGCCGGCGTTCTCGCAGGCTACAACGTCGTAGACGTCAAGGTAACCCTGTACGACGGATCCTACCACGAGGTCGACTCGTCCGAGATGGCGTTCAAGATCGCAGGCTCCATGGCCTTCAAGGAGGCAATGCGTAAGGCAGATCCCGTGCTCACCGAGCCGATCATGAAGGTCAGCGTAACGACTCCCGACGACTATATGGGAGACGTTATTGGCGACCTGAACTCCCGTCGCGGACAGATCGAGTCGATGGACCCGGTTGCCGGCGGCCAGCAGATCAAGTCGAGCGTTCCGCTTTCCGAGATGTTCGGCTATGCAACTGCCCTTCGTTCGAGAACGCAGGGACGCGGCGTCTACTCGATGGAGCCCGGCCACTTCGCTGAGGTGCCGAAGTCGCTCCAGGAGGAGATCGTCAAGCTCCGCGCAAAGAACAACTGATTCTATTTGGTTTCGTCACACGGAGAGTCGTGTGTCAAATAACAAAAAAATTATTAACGGAGGATTTTTCAAATGGCAAAGGCTAAATTCGAAAGAACCAAACCCCATGTCAATATCGGTACCATCGGTCACGTTGACCACGGTAAGACCACTCTGACGGCTGCAATTACCAAGTTCCTTTCTCTCAAGGACGGTAAGAACGCTGCTATGGCGTACGACCAGATCGACAACGCTCCCGAGGAGAGAGCAAGAGGTATCACAATCAACACCAGACACGTTGAGTACGAGACCGAGAACCGTCACTACGCTCACGTTGACTGCCCCGGTCACGCCGACTACGTTAAGAACATGATTACCGGTGCTGCTCAGATGGACGGCGCTATCCTGGTCGTGTCTTCCGCTGACGGCCCCATGCCCCAGACCCGTGAGCACATCCTGCTCTCCCGTCAGGTCGGCGTGCCTTACATCGTCGTGTTCATGAACAAAGTGGACCAAGTCGACGATCCCGAACTGCTCGAGCTGGTCGAGATGGAAATCCGTGAGCTGCTCAACGAGTACGATTTCCCCGGCGACGATACCCCCATCGTGAAGGGCTCCGCTCTGGTTGCTCTGGAGTGCGCTTCTCAGGACATTTCCGCTGCTGAGTACGCTCCCATCTATGAGCTGATGGAC
>JAZNFP010000047.1:0-25744 GCA_045576095.1 Eubacteriales bacterium | reverse complement strand
GTGCGATAATCCGCACAGGGGCAGCCGTTTTTATTCGGTGAGAGGGAGCGTGAGCGCCTCGGAAAGGCGCGTGATCGGTCCGCTGTGATAGATCTCGGGATAGACCTCGTCACAGAGCACCAGGTGCTCTGCGTAGCGCGAGGTGTCGGGAAGGCGCGAGGCGGCGGCACCGTGCGAGCCCAGGATCAGATGATCCGAATAGGGAAGCTCGGCGTAATGCAAAAGCCCTGCCGCTGCTCCCGAGAGGTAGCAAGCGCTCGCGTTACCGCACCTGATCTCAAGTCGAAGAACCGTCGGGGTGCTCCTTTGAAGGGTCAGACGGTAATCCCCGAGCAAAAGCGGTCCCGTTGGAAAAGGACGGTACGGAATTCCCTCGCGGGAAAGATAATCGATCAGCTCCCGTTTCGTCGTGAGCTCGGCTTCGTCTTTCGCTTCGGGAAGCACGACGAGGCGTAAGAGATAGCGGCTTGCCAGATGCTTGACGGCAGAGAGGGTGCCCTCTCCGTATTCCGCCGGCAGATAGAGCGACAGCTCGGTAACAGCGTCGTCTGAAAGCCTGTTTTCAAGCGCGGTAAGGAGCTTGCCGTCTCCGCGCGAAAGATCGATTACTGCACGATCGCGCCCCGTTGCAAGCACGAGAAGCTCGCCGCTTTCCGCATCCGTGCAGACGGTGAGCGCATCGGTTTTTCGCGTTGGGAAGCAAAAAAGCGCGAGCGCAAGCGTCAACAGAGCAAGCGTCGGCAAAACCGTCAGACAAACTGCGCGTTTCGTCGTGCGACGGCGAAGCAGATGCAGGAGCACCGAGAGCGTGAGAAGCGTAAAGAGCCCCAAGACGGTCGGGTGCGAGGCGTCAAGGAGAAGCAGGGGAAGAGAGCCTGCCCATTCGGTGAGCGAGAGAACGGCGCCGCCAAGACCTGTGACGAGCAGCTTGATCGGCAGAATCGGACCGATGCAAAGAGAAATCAGTCCGACACAAAGCAAAAGCTCGTAAAGCGGAGCCAGCAGGAGGTTGGCGGGGAGCGCCGCAAGCGATAGCCGACCGAAGCCCGAGAGTGTCAGCGGAAGGGTAAAGAGGAGCGCGAACAGGCTTGTGGCGGTCGGGAATACGACGAAGCGGTAAAGCATAGGCGCAACCCTCTCGGAAAGGCGCAGACGCCGTAAGACCTGCGCACACGAAATGATCCCGAAGGTTGCCGCAAACGAAAGCTGAAAGGAAAGCGAAAGCAGAATCCTCGGTACGGAAACGGCGAGGACTCCGCCCGAGAAGAAGAGGGAGCAGAGCGCGTCGGTACGGCGGCCGACGAAAAACGATGCCTCGGAAACCAAGGCCATCAAAAGCGCCCGCAGAATCGAGGGAGAGAAGCCGACAGCCGCGGCGTAAAGGATCAGGAAAAATGACGAAAGCAGACCTCTCGTCCGCCGCGGAACGCCAAGCAGAACGAGCAATCGCGAGAGAAGCCGTGCGATCACGAGCAGATGCATGCCGCTGATGGCGAGCACGTGCGAGAGTCCGAGACGTCGGAATGCCGACGAGGTCGTGAGCGAAAGCTCGTCCGGATCCCCGAGCAGAAGGGCGGAAAGCAGAGCGCTGACTCGGCTTGTTCCGATCTCGTCAAGGCGAAGCGCGAGCATACTTCGGATACGCTCAAGAACGGCGCGAGGAGAATAGGGACGGTGTTCAACCGAGAGCTTGCCATCGGCGCGGATTGTAGAGTGAATCCCATTGGCGTCGCGCCCTCTCGTGACCGAAAGAGAAGCAACCGAAAGCGTCACGCGGTCCCCGACCGCAAGGGGCTCGTCGGTTTTCAGTAAGACTCTTGAAAACGGGCAGGGAATACCGTTCCTTTCAACCGAAACGCCGATGCAGTCGCCGTTGTCTTCCAGCTCGGCAACGGTCAGCACAAGGATGTCTCCCTGCTCGGTTCTCCCAAGAAACGCACGCGGATGCCACTCGGTGAAAAGGATGGATACGCAAAGAACGAAAACCAGCGGAAAAGTGAGCGCCGTCAGTATCCCGCGGCGACGAAGCAGAGCCCAAAGAACGGCGGCTGCGACGGCGGCCGAAAGGAGTGCGGGGAGGGGCAGGTGAAGGAGAATCGGGGCAGACAGAAGGAGCGCCGCACAGATCGTGCACAGCGGTCTTTTTCGAAGAAGATTCATGGAAACGTTCGCTCCGAAGTCGTGTTTTGATATTTTATTTTACCACGCAACGCCGCTTATGTCAAATCTCCGAGCACAAAATCCGAGGTGTCGTTTTTTGCGTAAAAAAATCCTCTCGAAAAAACGCCCTCGGGATTGACATGTTGGGAAATATGGGGTATAATGTTTCTAACAACATATATTATAGTTTTCCGCATCTAAGTGCGGATGAACGGAAAGAGAGTGCGAAAATGTCTTACTGTAATCTGCTTCTCGACGTCCTGCTTGCCGTGATCCTCGTCCACGGTCTCGTTACGGGGTGGATGCGCGGATTCGTGCGCGTCGTGTTCCGCAAGCTCCGCCGCTTGACCTCGCTGATTCTGGCGATCCTCGTGGCGCGTCCGATCGGCGGCTGGCTCGGTGAGGAGTATTTCCTTGATCCCATGGTCGGAGAGATCCGCTCGATCCTCGTCAAGTCGCTCGGAGCCGGTGCCGAGACCTCGACCGCTGCCGAGCTCGCAGGGGAGCTTCCCCTTGCTATGCGCGGACTTCTCAGCATCTTCGGCGTTGACGTTGCCGAGCGCGCGGCACAGATTGATGCGGCAGGCGGTAACGCGCTGACTCGCTTTGCAAGCTCGGTCGCCGCACCCGTGGCGAGCATTATCGGTATTCTGGTCGCCTTCGTCGTTTCGTATTTCGTATTCCGCCTCTTCCTTCGCGTGATCGTATACGTTGTCAACGGTATCTTCTCTCTGCCGGTTCTGCGTGTCGTCAATAAAATCCTCGGCGTTGCCGTCGGTATTTTCTTCGCCGTCGTGATGTGCTGGGTTCTTACGACTCTGCTGGGCTACGTCTTCGGTCTTCTTGCCGAGAGCGGCGTTCGGTTCTTTGCGGACTTCGATATCAAGACGAGCTGGATCGCAAAATACTTCTATCAGACGAAGCCTCTCGAGATCATCTTCTCAATCTGAGAATAAAGAGGCTTCCCTTCAAGGAAAAGGGGATTCATGGAAATGCAAATGTGTGCGCGCTGTAAAAAACGGGTTGCCGTTGTTTTTATCACGCGCATGGACGAAACCAAAACCGTTAACGAGGGGCTGTGTCTCCGTTGTGCCAAGGAGATCGGCTTCCGTCCGCCGGTGACTGATATGCTCTCGAAAATGGGTCTGTCCGAGGACGACGTCGAGGGCATGATGGATGAGATCGGAGATGCCGTCGGCAATCTTCCCGCCGCGTCGGATGACGACGGTGAGGACGGCGGTGCTCCCGCGATTGATCTTCCGAAGCTCTTTCAGAACCTCGGCTTTCCGATGCCGGGCAGAATGAAGCGCTCCGAGGGAGCGGCATCGGATGCCGATGCGAGCAAGAAGGGCTCGGATGACAAGGAAAAAAAGAAAGCCGACAAGGCTAAGGAAAAACGCAAATTTTTAACGACCTACTGTACCGATCTGACGCGCCGCGCCTCTGAGGGAAAGCTTGACCGTATCATCGGCCGTGACCGCGAGCTTGAGCGCGTGATCCAAATCCTTTGCCGCCGTCAGAAGAATAACCCCTGTCTGATCGGCGAGCCGGGTGTCGGAAAAACCGCGATCGCCGAGGCGCTTGCCATTCGGATCGCCGAGGGGAAGGTGCCGAGGCGTCTCCGCGGCACCGAGGTTTTTCTCGTCGATCTGACCGCACTCGTTGCGGGAACGCAGTTTCGAGGGCAGTTTGAGTCGCGGATTCTCGGGCTGATCGGCGAGGTACGCGCGGCAGGGAATATCATCCTCGTTATCGACGAGGTTCACAACATCGTGGGTGCCGGCGAATCCGAGGGCAGCATGAACGCCGCCAATATCCTCAAGCCTGCGCTCTCCCGCGGCGAGATCCAGGTGATCGGCGCCACGACGATGAAGGAGTACCGCAAGTATATCGAAAAGGACAGCGCCCTTGAAAGACGCTTTCAGCCGATCGTCGTCAACGAGCCCTCGGTGGAGGATACCGCCGAGATGCTCCGCGCCATTCGCCCCTACTACGAGGGCTTTCACGGCGTGAAGATCTCCGACGAGGTAACGGAGGCGGCTGCAAGGCTCTCGGAGCGCTATATCACAGACCGATTCCTGCCCGACAAGGCGATTGATTTGCTCGACGAGGCGTCGGCGCATCTTGCGCTCTCCTCCTCGGAGCTTGCCGAGCGTGCCGAGGTAGCGGAGTCTCTGCTTGCGCTCGGCCGCGAAAGGGCAGAGCTTGAGGCAAAGACCGCAAACGGCTCGGAGACAGGCGAAAGCGAGGCAATCTATCAGCGCCTTGCCGAGATCAAGGTCAGCGAGCTTCAGCTCAGCGAGCGCGAGGCGGAGCTTGAGAGAGCCTGCTCGGAGCTTGCGTTGACGGTATCCGACCTTGCCGACGTCATTGAGATCTGGACGGGTGTTCCCGCCTCGGATATCAAGGCGACCGAGTTTGAAGCGCTCGACACCCTCGAGGGGAAGATTTCCTCGAGGATTATTGGGCAGAGCGAGGCGGTTTCCGCCGTCGTTCGTGCCATTCGCCGTAAGCGTGCGGGCGTCTCGACCCGACGGAGCCCCGTTTCGATGATCTTTGCGGGTCCGACGGGCGTCGGCAAGACCGAGCTCGTCAAGGTGCTTGCCGCGGCGATCTTCAAGCAACCGGATACTCTGATTCGGCTCGATATGTCCGAATATATGGAAAAGCATTCGGTTTCGCGCATTATCGGCGCCCCTCCCGGCTACGTCGGGTACGACGAAGCAGGGCAGCTGACCGAGAAGATCCGCCGTCGGCCCTATTCGGTTGTGCTCTTCGACGAGATTGAGAAGGCGCATCCCGACGTGCTCAACGTCCTGCTTCAGATTCTTGATGACGGCCGTGTGACCGACGCCTCGGGAAGAGTCGTCAATTTCGAGAACACCGTGATCATTATGACGACCAACGCCGGCTCCGATCATGCGAGCGCCGTCTGCGGCTTTGCCGAGGGTGCGGGCGTGGCGGGGAAGGAAAAGACCGAGCGCGCACTGCTCTCCTTCCTGCGCCCCGAATTCATCAACCGCGTTGACGAGATCATTACCTTCCGTTCGCTTGACCGGTCGGATTTCGTCTCGATTGCGCGAATCATGCTCGGGGAGCTTGGCGAGGTGCTCTCGCGGAAGGGGATCCGCCTCACCTATTCACAGCAGGTGCCGTCGCTCGTTGCAAGCGAGTCGTATTCGGCAAAATTCGGCGCGCGGAATATGCGCCGCTATATTGAGACGAGGATCGAGGATCCGATTGCAAACGCCGTGATCGCGGGCTACCGTGACGGCATCTCGGGCATCCATCTCTCGGTTTCGGACGGAAAGATCGCGGTCGACAGCATTTGACCGCAGAAAAGAAAGGACAGATCAAGTATCATGGCAGAATGCACACACAACTGCTCCACCTGCTCCGAGAAATGTGATTCGAGAACCAAGGAGTCTCTCCTTGCTCCCGAGAACGCTTGCTCGAGCATCCGCCACGTCATCGGTGTCGTCAGCGGCAAGGGCGGCGTCGGTAAATCGCTCGTCACCTCTCTGCTTGCAACGCTGATGCAGAGAAAGGGATACCGTACGGCGATTCTCGACGCCGACATCACGGGCCCCTCGATTCCCCGCGCCTTCGGGATTCCCACGGGATGTGTCGAGGGAAGCGAAAACGGCATGTTTCCCCCGAAGAGCAAAACCGGAATTGAGATCATGTCGCTGAATCTTCTCGTTGACGAGGAGACCAAGCCCGTCGTTTGGCGCGGTCCCGTTATCGCTGGCGCGGTTAAGCAGTTCTGGAGCGACGTCGTCTGGGACGAGGTTGACTATATGTTCGTTGATATGCCTCCGGGAACCGGAGACGTTCCGCTGACGGTGTTTCAGAGCCTTCCGCTCGATGGGATCGTGATCGTCACCTCGCCGCAGGAGCTCGTTTCGATGATCGTTGAGAAGGCGGTTAAAATGGCGAGGATGATGAACATTCCCGTTCTCGGCCTCGTTGAGAACTACAGCTTCGTGAAGTGCCCCGACTGCGGCAAGGAGCTGCACGTGTTCGGAGAGAGTAAGGTCGAGGAGCTCGCACGGCGAAACGAGATTCCCATGTCGGCGAAGATGCCGCTCGACCCTGCGCTCGCCGCGCTTTGCGACAAGGGCGTGATTGAGCTTGCCGAGGTCGATTATCTCGACGGCTTCGCAAACGAGATTGAGCGTTCCTTCCCGATTGCACAATAATCCAAAGGGGCTGCTTCCTTTCGGCATAACCGAACGAAAAACAAAGAAAACAGGTGCTGCGCGCAGGCGTAGCATCTGTTTTCTTTCTTTACTTACTCAATTTTTAAGGCGGAAAACCTTCGGGGTTTCTCCTTTTTATCGTTTTTCGTTCGGTTATGCCGAAATCAAGCGAGCCTCAAAGAGGACCTCGCACTAAGAATTCGGCATTTTTGATTTTTTCAATCTCAAAAGCGATGATAACACCCCAATTCTTAGTGACTCAGCCCCTTTTCCGTCTCGTTTGAGACAACGGCGGAGATTGCTTCCCGAAAAATCACGGAATTGAGAAAAATTTGACAATTCGCTTTTTTTTGACGATTTTCTATAGACAATTGTAAAAAAATATTGTATAATAGATGCGTATGGTTCAATCTACGCAATAGAAAATCCGAAAAGGAGTCTACGATCATGAAAAAGAAAATCAGCAATGTTGCGTTCAAGGGCACCGAGGAGCAGAGAGAGAAGCTCGACGCCGTGATCGCCTCGCACAAGGGCCAGGAGGGCGCATTGATGCCCGTCATGCAGGAGGCACAGGAGATTTACGGCTATCTGCCGATCGAGGTCCAGAATTACATCGCGCTGAAGATGGACGTGCCGCTTGAGGAGGTATACGGCATTTCGACCTTCTACGCACAGTTTGCGCTCAACCCGAAGGGTGAGGTTGCGATTGCGGTTTGCCTTGGCACCGCTTGCTACGTAAAGGGCTCGGGCGACCTTCTCGATAAGATCGTTGAGCTTGTCGGAGTCGGCGCAGGCGAGACCTCCGAGGACGGCAAGTACAGCGTTGATGCAACCCGTTGCATCGGAGCCTGCGGTCTCGCTCCCGTGCTCACGATCAATAACGACGTTTACGGACGTCTCGTTCCCGATCAGCTGAAGGGCATTCTCGCAAAGTATTGATTTGCGTCGGGAGCTGCCCTCTCGACAGAAAAGGCTGGATAACGATATGAAAATGAAAAGGGTTGCGGAGCTTCTTGCCGCGGAGGTTTGCTGCGGTGCCGAGCTTCTCGAGTCCGAGGTCCATTCTGCCTGCGGAAGCGATATGATGAGTGACGTGCTTGCATACGTGAAGGATCAGGCGGTTCTTCTCACGGGGCTTGTCAATCCTCAGGTCGTGCGAACCGCGGTGATGATGGATATGCGCTGCATCGTATTCGTGCGGAGCAAAATCCCGACCCCGGAGATGATCGCGCTTGCCGAGGATTCGGGATTGGTTGTGATGAAAACCTCAAAGCGTATGTACGAAGCCTGCGGCGTTCTCTATGCCGACGGTCTTCGTCTGAACGAGGCAAGCTGAAATGGGCGAGCCTTTAACCTTTCATTTTGACGTAGACGGTGACAACTTCACCTCGGCGGGGGAGGCCTCGCTTGCGATGAAGAAGAATCTCCGTCAGCTCGGGCTTTCCCCCGAGACCATCCGTCGCGTCTCGATCGCCATGTACGAGGGTGAGATCAATATGGTCATCCATGCAGGCGGCGGCGAGGCCGACGTAGCGGTACATTCCGATCGGATCGAGATCATCCTCGCCGATCACGGTCCCGGCATCGAGAACATCGACCTCGCCATGCGCGAGGGCTTCTCGACCGCTCCCGAGAATATCCGAAACCTCGGATTCGGCGCGGGCATGGGGCTTCCCAACATGAAGAAGAATACCGACTCTCTTGTCGTCGATACCGCACTCGGTGTCGGAACCACCATTCGGATGACGGTTCTGATCTGATGCTGCGCTCGACGAACGATTCTCGAAAGGACGGGTGCCATGAAGCAATACAAGCATTCCGTTTCTCTCGACGTTGAAAAGTGCAAGGGCTGTACAAACTGCCTCAAGCGTTGCCCGACCGAGGCAATCCGTATCCGCGACGGTCACGCAGTGATCGATGCATCCAGGTGCATTGATTGCGGCGAGTGTATCCGTATCTGCCCCTATAAGGCAAAAAAAGCGGTTTGCGATAAGCTGGCGGGCTTTGAGCGTCGGGCGTGGAACATTGCGTTGCCCGCTCCCTCGCTGTACGGGCAGTTCGATAATCTTGACGACGTCGATTACGTACTGCAGGGCTTGCTTGATCTTGGCTTTGACGAGGTCAGGGAGGTTGCCTGCTCGGCGGAGCTCATCTCGGATTATACCCGCCGATTCCTAAAGAAATCCGATCTTCCGAGGCCCGTGATCTCCTCGGCATGCCCTGTGATCACGCGCCTGATCTCCCTTCGCTATCCCATGCTGCGCGATAACGTCCTTCCGCTTCTTCCGCCCGTGGAGCTTGCGGCGGCAGAGGCGCGGAAAAAGGCGCTTGCCGAGCATCCCGATCTGACAGCAGAGGATATCGCCGTTGCGTTTATCTCGCCCTGTCCCGCCAAGGTCAGCTATGTGAAAAACCGAGCGGAAGGCGGGTTGACTGAGATTGATGCCGTGCTTTCGATCTCCGAGCTGTATTTCGAGCTTCTCGGTGTCATGAAAAAGGAGCGTACGCCGACTCCCGTCTCCCGTGCGGGAATGGTTGGAATCGGCTGGGCTTCGACGGGCGGAGAATCTGCCGCGATCCTCTCCGACCGCTATCTGGCGGCCGACGGCATTGAGAACGTTAACCGCGTTCTTGAGGAGATTGACAACGGCTCGATTCCCGATCTCGAATTCGTCGAGCTCAACGCCTGTCCGGGCGGATGCGTCGGCGGAACCATGACGGTTGCCAACCCGTACATCGCGCAAGCGAGACTTCAGAGCATTCGCCGCTATCTCCCCGTTTCGCAGAACTTTGCCGACGGTGACGAGGTGCCGAGCGAGTGTATCGACGGAGAGCCTATCTCCTATGCACCTGCCGGTGTGCTCGGCTCCGACCGCGAAAGTGCAATCCGCATGATGCGCGAGATCGAGGAGCTTTCCAGATCCTTGCCGGCGCTCGATTGCGGCTCCTGCGGTGCTCCGACCTGCCGTGCCTTTGCTTCCGACGTTGTTCGGGGGCTCTCGCATCCGAGTGAATGCATCGTTGCTATGCGTGAGCAGCTTCGAGAGCTGCTCGGCTCGGAAGAATAGGGGGGATTGCCGTGACGGTTCTTGAGTTATCCCGAAAAAGCGGTTTCCGCTCTCTTGCGATGCCCGACCCCGAGCGTGAGATCTCCGGTGTTTACGTCGGTGATCTGCTCAGCTGGGTGATGGGACGTGCCAACGAGGGGGATCTCTGGCTTACCATTATGACCAACGTTAACGTCATTGCGGTCGCAACGCTGGCGGGGGTTTCTGCGGTTCTTCTCTGCGAGGACTGTGAGCCCGACCGCGAGCTGATCGATCTTGCAGCCGAGAAGAAAATCAACCTTCTCGTAACCGACAGAAGGATTTACGAGGCCTGTCTTTGTGTGGGAGTGCATCTTGCATGAGGCCGCTTTCGTACGATCTGCATCTGCATTCCTGCCTCTCTCCCTGCGGCGACGAGGAGATGACGCCGAACAGTATTGCCGGTATGGGCAAGCTCAACGGTCTGTCGATTCTCGCGCTGACGGATCATAACACGACTGCCAACGCCACCGCGTTTTACGCCGCCTGCCGCCGTTACGGGATCGTTCCGATCGCGGGTGCAGAGTTGACGACGGCGGAGGATATTCATCTCGTATCGCTCTTTCCGACGCTTGAGGCGGCACTTGATTTCGATGCCGATCTGGCACCGTATCGCATCGCCGTTCCAAACCGTCCCGAGATTTTCGGGCGCCAGCTTCTGGTGGACGAGAACGATGGGGTGCTCGGCGAGCGGACCGAGCTTTTGACCAACGCGCTTTCGCTTTCCATCTCGGAGGCGGCGGAGTTTGCCCGACGCTACGGCGCCGTTTGCTACCCCGCACATATCGACCGAGAGTCGAACGGAGCGATCGCCGTTCTCGGCGCCTTTCCGCACGAGATTGGCTTCACCTGCTACGAGCTCGCCGACGCCGCGAATCGGGACGCCTATGCGAGATCGTACGGGCTGTCGAAGCTTCGCACGGTCGTTTCCTCCGATGCACACGTTTTATGGAATATTTCGGAGGGGGAAAACACCCTGATGCTTTCGGGTGAGAGCGAAGACGAGCTGCGGAGTGAGCTGCTAACGCTTTTGAAGGGTGGGGGAGCATGAAGGAGCTTTCGCTGAATATTCTGGACATTGCGCAGAATTCGCTTCGAGCCGAGGCAACCCTCGTGGAGATTACCTTGACCGAGGACGACTCCGCTCTGAATTTTACTATCCGCGACGACGGCTTTGGGATGACGCCCGAGTTCCTTTCGCGCGTTACCGATCCCTTCGCCACGACGCGAACAACGCGCTCGGTCGGTCTCGGACTTCCGTTTCTGAAAATGGAGGCAGAGATGACCGGCGGCAGCTTTTCGATCGCCTCGAAAACGAGAGAGGCGAGCCCCGATTGCCACGGTACGGTGGTATCGGCTACCTTTGTGAAGACCCACATTGATTTCATTCCATTAGGTAATATCGTCGACACGCTCTGTACCCTCGTCATGGGGGCAGGCGCCGTTGATGTTACGTTTGCTCATCGGATGCCAAGCCGCGAGGTCGCCTTCTCCACCCGAGAGATGCGCGAGATGCTCGGCGACGAGGTTCCGCTGTGCGCCCCGGAGGTGATTGCGTGGCTCAGGGAATATCTTGAGGATGCGTACGCCGCCGAATAACAGTTTCGTTAAAAAATAATAGAAGGAAAGGATCCATTCATTATGAAAACACTCGCAGATCTTGCCGCAATCCGCGACAAAATGAAGGGCAAAGTTGCCATCCGCGAGGGCTCCGGCGACACGAGAATCGTCGTCGGTATGGCTACCTGCGGAATCGCCGCCGGTGCCCGCCCCGTCCTCAATGCCTTCGTCGAGGCAGTGAATGATGCCGCTATGACCGAGTCGGTCATGGTCACCCAGACCGGCTGCATCGGAATTTGCCGTCTTGAGCCTGTCGTCGAGGTCTACGTCGGCAACGAGCCGAAGGTCACCTATGTCAAGATGACCGCTGAGAAGGCCAAGGAGGTCTTTGCAAAGCACATCAAGGGCGGCGCTGTGGTCACCGAGTATACGATCGGCAGCGCGGAATAATAAAGGAGGATGCAAAACAATATGGTACGTTCTCATGTACTGATCTGCGGCGGCACCGGCTGTACTTCTTCTCACAGCCCGGAGATCCGCGAGGCAATGGAAAAGGAGCTGCTTGCAAACGGTCTTGCCGATGAGGTCAAGGTCGTTCAGACCGGATGCTTCGGTCTCTGTGCACTCGGCCCGATCATGATCGTTTATCCAGAGGGAACCTTTTATTCCAAGGTTGAGGTTTCCGACATTCCCGAGATCGTCTCGGAGCACCTTGTTAAGGGAAGAATCGTCAAGCGCCTCGTTTACAACGAGACCCTGAAGGAGGATTCGGTTATCTCCCTGAACGAAACCGGCTTCTACAAGAAGCAGAAGCGCGTTGCGCTCCGCAACTGCGGCGTCATCAACCCCGAGGTGATCGACGAGTACATCGGTACGCGCGGATACGAGGCACTCGGTAAGGTTCTGACCGAGATGAAGCCCCAGGAGGTTATCAACGTCCTGCTTGAGTCCGGACTTCGCGGACGCGGCGGCGGCGGATTCCCGACCGGCCGTAAGTGGCAGTTTGCCGCTGATCAGGTTTCGGATCAGAAGTACGTCGTTTGTAACGCAGACGAGGGCGACCCCGGTGCATTTATGGACCGTTCGATCCTCGAGGGTGACCCCCATGCGCTCCTTGAGGCAATGACCATCGCCGGATACGCCATCGGTGCATCCGAGGGTTATATCTACGTTCGTGCAGAGTACCCGATCGCCGTTGACCGTTTGAGGATTGCGATCGAGCAGTCGAGAGAGTACGGCCTGCTCGGCGACAACATCCTCGGCACGGGCTTCAAGTTCGATATCAATCTCCGTCTCGGCGCAGGCGCATTCGTCTGCGGTGAGGAGACTGCGCTTCTGACCTCGATTGAAGGTAAGCGCGGTGAGCCGCGCCCCCGTCCTCCGTTCCCGGCTGTCAAGGGTCTGTTCGGCAAGCCTACCATCATCAATAACGTCGAGACCTATGCGAACATTCCCCAGATCATTCTGAACGGTGCGGATTGGTTTGCCTCGATGGGTACCGAGAAGTCGAAGGGCACCAAGGTCTTCGCACTCGGCGGAAAGATCCAGAATACCGGTCTTGTCGAGATTCCCATGGGCACCACGCTCCGCGAGGTCGTCGAGGAGATCGGCGGCGGCGTTCCGAACGGCAAGAAGTTCAAGGCAGCGCAGACCGGCGGTCCCTCCGGCGGATGCATTCCCGCATCGCTGATTGATACGCCGATTGACTATGACAACCTGCTTGCCATCGGCTCGATGATGGGCTCGGGCGGTCTGATCGTCATGGACGAGGACAACTGCATGGTTGATATTGCAAAGTTCTTCCTTGAGTTTACGGTCGATGAGTCCTGCGGAAAGTGCACGCCCTGCCGCGTTGGAACCGTCCGTCTGCTTGAACTGCTGAACAAGATCACCGACGGTAAGGGTGAGATGGAGGACCTCGATCGACTCGAGGAGCTCTGCAACTACATCAAGTCGGCATCTCTCTGCGGTCTCGGCCAGACGGCTCCGAACCCCGTTCTCTCGACGCTCCGTTACTTCAGAGACGAGTATGTCGCACATATCAAGGATAAGAAGTGTCCTGCCGGTGTCTGCAAGAAGCTCGTGACCTATGAGATCGTTGCCGACAAGTGTAAGGGCTGTACCGCCTGCGCGAGAAAGTGCCCGGTCGGTGCAATCTCGGGTACCGTCAAGAATCCTCACGTTATCGACACCTCGAAGTGCGTAAAGTGCGGCGTCTGCATGGATACCTGTAAGTTCAACGCTATCATCAAGAAGTAAGGAAGGAGCCGTAACTGATGGAAACTGTTAACGTAAAAATCAACGGCAAGGAGTATGCGGTTCCGAAGAACGCAACCGTTCTCGAGGCTGCAAGATGTGCCGGTATCGACATTCCGACTCTTTGCTACCTGAAGGACGTCAACGAGATCGGCGCCTGCCGTCTGTGTCTCGTTGAGGTTGTTGGCGCACGCGGTCTGGTAACCGCCTGCGTATACCCCGTAAACGAGGGGATGGAGATCCTCACGAATACTCCCCGCGTTATCGCCGCAAGAAAGATGAATCTTGAGCTCGTTCTCTCGGCACACGAGAAGAAGTGCCTCTCCTGCCCCCGCTCGACGAGCTGCGAGCTCCAAAAGCTCTGCAATGAGTACGGCGTTGACGAGACGCATTTCGTCATCAACGAGAGCGGTGACGAGAAGGTGAAGATCGAGAATGACGGACTCGCCATCGTCCGCGATAACAACAAGTGTATCCTTTGCCGCCGTTGTATCGGTGCCTGCACCAATATGCAGGGCATCGGCGTCATCGGTGCCAACAACCGCGGTTATGACACGGTCGTTTCCTCCGCCTTCGGCAAGGAGCTTTCGAGCGTTGCCTGCATCAACTGCGGTCAGTGCATCGTCGCTTGCCCCGTTGGCGCACTCTACGAGAAGGACGACACGAGAGCGGTTGCCGCTGCCATTGCAGATCCCTCGAAGCACGTCGTTGTGACGATGGCTCCCTCGGTTCGTGCCGCTATCGGCGAGGAGTTCGGCTATGAGATCGGTACCGATACCGAGGGCAAGCTGATCGCTGCCGCCAAGAGACTCGGCTTTGACGCTGTGTACGATCTCAACTTCACGGCAGATCTGACGATCCTTGAGGAGGCACACGAGCTCGTTGATCGCATCGCAAACGGCGGCAAGCTTCCGATGATTACCTCCTGCTCGCCCGGATGGATCAAGTACTGCGAGCATTATTTCCCCGAGATGGTCGAGAATCTTTCGTCCTGCAAGTCTCCTCAGCAGATGTTCGGTGCGATCTTCAAAACCTATTATGCGGCGAAGTTCGGCTGGACGCCCGAGGATACCGTCGTCGTATCCTGCATCCCCTGTACCGCAAAGAAGTTCGAGGTGAAGCGCGACGATCAGAATGCAGCCGGCGTTCCCGACGTTGATTTTGCGATTACAACCCGCGAGCTTGCTAAGATGATCCGCGAGGCAGGCATTAACTTCAGAGCTCTGGAAAACGAGGAGTTTGATAGCCCGATCGGATACGGCTCGGGCGCAGGCGTCATCTTCGGCGCAACCGGCGGCGTCATGGAGGCAGCTCTCAGAACGGCTGCAGACGTTCTCGGTAAAACCTCGTTTGAGAAGCTCGACGTCAGCTCGATCCGCGGCATTGAGGGCATCAAGTTCGGCGAGTACAAGCTCGGCGACCTCACCGTAAAGGTTGCGGTCTGCTCCGGCACTAAGAATGCGAAGAAGCTTCTGAAGGCGGTTCAGGCAGGCGAGGTGGACGTTCAGTTCATCGAGGTCATGGCTTGTCCCGGCGGATGCGTCAACGGCGGCGGTCAGCCGATCGTTCCCGCAGTCGTTCGCAATAACGAGAACATCCGCGCAAAGAGAGCAGCCGTTCTCTACAACGCAGACGAGAAGCTCGCTGTTCGCCGTTCTCATGATAACCCCGTGATCCAGGCTCTTTACAAGGACTTCCTTGGCGAGCCCGGAAGCCACAAGGCACATGAGATCCTGCACACGACCTACGTCAAGCGCGGGCTCTGATTCCATGCTGAAAAAGCAGACACGAAAGTGTCTGCTTTTTTTTCGCAATGATGCTTTTTTCGCCAAGAAAAACTGACATAATCGGCAACGCGTTTCGCGTATAATGGAAAAGCATTCAAACGTAAAAAAAGGGGGGGATCGGATGCGCGTTATCTACGTTGACGTACTCTTTCTGATGAATTTTTCAGCCGATTTTCTCATCCTCAGTCTCACAGCGCGGCTTCTGCGGCGCGACTCGACCCGACTCCGTCTGCTTCTTGCGGCGCTTTTCGGCGGCGTGTACGCCGTTTTCGCAACCGTTCTGCTTTGGGGAAGCATCGCGCTCCTTTCGACACTGCTTTCACTTGCTCTGATGGTGCTTTTGGCATTTGGATACGGAAATTTCTCGCGTTACCTGCGTTCCTGTCTTGCTGTTTGGCTAATTTCGACTCTTTTCGGCGGCCTCGCAACCTTCGTTTGGTCGCAGCTCCGCGTTTTTTTCGGTAAAAATCAGGTGCAGGCAGACACGGGTGCAAAGCTCGTTTTCTTTCTCTTGCTTGCGGTATTCGGGTATCTGCTCGTGCGACTTGCCGCAAGGCTTTCGGGCGTTGGGGATGAGCGCTCCGTGCGCGTGCGAATCACGGTGGGGGGCGTTCGACGCACGTTGGAGCTTCTTGTCGATAACGCCTGCTTCCTTCGTGAGCCGCTTTCCGGAAAGGCGGTTATCATTCTTTCAAGGCAGAGCGCATCGGGGCTGCTCCCCGATGCCATTTTCATGGGCGGAGAGAGGGAGATTCCGATGCTTTCGAGCGAGCAGCGGCGGAGATACTATGCCATCGTCTGTAAAACCGTCGGCGGCCGTCGGGTTATGCACGGCTATCGCCCTGATCGGGTTGAGCTTCTCCGATCGGGAAGGCGTCGGGAGCTCAGCGCACTGATCGGACTCGGGGATGGGGAGCGAGACTCCTTCCGTGGGTGCGACGGGATCATTCCGTCGGGAATCGTCAAATTATAGAACAAGGAGAAATTTTGGATGCTGACAGGGAAGATTCGAGAGCTTTTGATGCGGCTTCGCTCCTTTTTACTTGGAGAGGAAGCGGCGGTACATTATATCAACGGAGCAGACGTTCTCCCTCCGCCGCTCACTCAGAGCGAGGAGCAGGAGGCGATCGTCGGACTTGCAACCGACGAAAGCAAGCGTGCGCTTCTGATTGAGCACAACCTTCGCCTCGTCGTTTTCATCGCCAAAAAGTTTGAGTCAAGCGGCATTGGCATCGAGGAGCTTATCTCGATCGGTACGCTCGGACTGATGAAGGCTGTTTCTACCTTCTGTCCCAATAAGAATATCAAGCTTGCAACCTACGCCTCACGTTGCATCGAAAATGAGATCCTGATGTATTTGAGGAAGAACCACGGAAAATACCGCGTGATCTCCTTTGACGAGCCGCTCTCCGCCGATTGGGACGGCAACGAGCTCCTGCTTTCCGACGTGCTCGGAAGCGAGCCCGATTCGGTTTGCCGTCATATCGAGGAGAGCGAGGAGAGGATGCTCGTGCGCCGTTCGGTGGCAACCTTAACCGAAAGAGAACGGACCATCGTTGAGCTTCGATTCGGACTCGGCGGTCGGCGTGAGCTTACGCAAAAGGAGGTTGCCGAGCGTCTCGGGATCTCGCAATCCTACATATCCCGCCTTGAAAAAAAGATCATGAAGCAGCTTCGCCGCGAAATAGCCGAAAAAATCTGACAAATTCCCATTTTTCTTTTGAAAAGCTATTGCTTTTTTTCTTCTCGTGTGCTATAATACTTGCGATATTTATGTGAAGGTGAGGTGTTCATTCATGAAGAAGGGCTTGCATCCGGAATATAAAGAAGTCACGATTAAATGTGCATGCGGGGAAGTTGTCACCACTCGTTCGACCAAGGGCGATCTGACGGTTGATATCTGCTCGAAGTGCCATCCTTTCTTTACCGGAAAACAGAAGTTCGTGGATGCCGGCGGACGCGTTGACAGATTTAAGCGCCGTCTCGCTATGCAGCAGCAGAACAGCAAAAAGTAAGTTCCGCATTGCGGCAGGATCGACTTCGATCGAAACCCGTGTAGGGAGTAGGAAATTCTCTCTGCACGGGGCTTTTCTTTTTTCTGCCGAAAGGAGTAGGTATGGATGAATTGAAGTTTCGGGACGCGATTCTCTTTGGACTCGTGACCCGCGGAAATACGCTTGCCGAGGCTGAGCGAAGCCTCGACGAGCTCTCGCGCCTTCTCGATACGGCGGGCGGGAGTGTCTTTGCGCGCGTTTTGCAGTCAAAGGACTCGCCCGATCCGCGAACCCTGATCGGAAGCGGAAAGGTGCGTGAGATCAGGGAGCTTGCCGAAAAGAACGGGATTACGCTCGCCGTCTTTGACGGAGAGCTCTCTCCCGCGCAGATCCGAAATCTTGAGGACGATCTCGGGGGAGCGGTTGACGTGATCGACCGAAGCATGCTGATCCTTGATATTTTTGCCCTTCACGCCACGTCGGGCGAGGGAAAGCTGCAGGTGGAGCTTGCCCAGCTTCGCTATACGGCGCCGCGCCTTGTCGGGCACGGAACCGAGCTGTCCCGACTCGGCGGCGGCATCGGCACGCGCGGTCCGGGCGAGAGCAAGCTTGAGACTGACCGTCGTCATATGAAGGAGCGAATTACGGCGCTGGAAAGACAGCTTGACGAAATGGAGCATAACCGTCGGATTATGCGAGCAGGGCGCGACGCCAGCGGCATGATCCGTCTCGCCTTGGTCGGCTATACCAACGCAGGAAAATCGACTCTGCTGAATTATCTGACGGGCGCCGGAGTTCTTTCCGAGGATAAGCTTTTTGCAACCCTTGACCCCACGACTCGCCGCCTTTCGCTCCCGATGGGCGAAACGGTTCTTCTGACCGATACGGTTGGCTTCATTCGCAAGCTTCCGCATCATCTCGTTAAGGCGTTTCGTTCGACTCTTGAGGAGGCGGCGTATGCCGATATCCTTCTCATCGTCGCGGATGCCGCCGATTCCGAATGCGACGAGCAGCTTAAGACCACCGAAAAAACGCTGGAGGATCTCGGAGCGGCAGGGAAGCCGAAAATCTACGTGATGAACCAATGCGACCGCCTCGGGGATTTTCCGAGCGGCGGCTTTCGCCGCGAGGGACGGCGGATTTATCTCTCGGCAAAAACCGGAGACGGTATGGAGCTTTTACTCTCGGAGATCGAATCGGTTATCTTTGAGATGAAGCGCGAGGTTACTCTGCTTCTTCCTTACGCAGAGCAGGGGGCTTTGAGCGCTCTTTATTCGGGTGCAACCGTCAAATCGGTTGATTACGAGGAGGGGGGGATCCGCGTACAGGCGGTGCTTGATGCAAAGCAGTACGGCCGACTTTCGCGGTATGAAATCGGTGTCTGATCGCTCCTATATCACCATCCGTGCGCGCGGAGAATCGCGCTACGAGGAGAAAAAATCGGTCTTTTTGGGATTCGCTTCGCCGGCTGTTACCGAAGAGGATGCGCTGGCTCTGATTTCCGAAATCAAGGGCAGATACCCCGATGCAAGGCATCACGTATATGCTTATCTTCTGCGAGATCGCTCTCTGATGCGCTACAGCGACGACCGAGAGCCGCAGGGAACGGCTGGAATGCCGACTCTTGACGCCATCCGCAAGAGCGGAATCGTCGATGCGGCGGTCGTGACGGTCCGCTATTTCGGCGGAACGCTGCTCGGCACGGGCGGACTTGTCCGTGCATATGGGCATGCGGCAACGGATGCTCTCCGCGCCGCCACAATCGTCTCCATGCAGCCCTTTCGCCGTCTTGAGCTTTTGCTCACCTACGCCGACTATCCGAGGATTGCTCCGCTGCTCTCCAGGCGCACCGTGCCGATTCTGAACAGTGAGTTCGGCGCCGACGTCCGCCTGTCGGTTCGGCTTCCCGAGGAGGGGGTTGCCGCATTCCTTTCCGAGCTGACCGAGCTGACGTCGGGGCGCGCTCTGTCTTCTCTCGGAAAAATCTTTTTCGACGGCGTTCCGATGGAAGCCGTATCTGACGAAATTCATTAAAATTTTTTCTGAAAAAAAGAAAAAACGACCTTGTCTGCGTATATTATATATTGATAGGAAAGGAAAGGAGGGAGAGACTTCGTATGGCAGGCATTTGCGATGCATTTCTTGAGCGAGAGAAAAAAACGCTTTCACCTTATGCGGCACTCACTGCAAATACTCGCGGTAGAGCGGCTTCCTATACTCCCTGTCCCACTCGAACGGAGTATCAGCGAGATCGGGACAGGATCCTGCATTCCAAATCCTTTCGCCGCCTGATGCACAAGACGCAGGTCTTTCTTTCCCCCATTGAGGAGCATTACCGTACCCGTATGACGCATACCCTTGAGGTGACGCAGATTGCGCGGATTATCGCCCGAGCACTCGCTTTGAACGAGGATCTTACCGAGGCGGCAGCCCTCGGGCACGATCTTGGGCATACCCCCTTTGGGCATGCGGGTGAGCTTGCGCTCCGCAAATGCTATGATCCGAGCTTTGCCCATTACGAGCAGAGTCTTCGGGTCGTTGACATCCTCGAAAATGACGGCAAGGGACTGAATCTCACCTACGAGGTGCGCGACGGAATCGTGAATCATACCGGCGATTCTATGGCATCTACTCTTGAAGGGGTGATTGTAAAATTTGCAGATCGTATCGCATATATCAACCACGATATTGACGATGCCTGCCGTGCCGGTATCCTTTCGCTCGACGAGATTCCAAGGGAACTGCTCGACATACTCGGGCGGGGGCACAGCGAGCGGATCAACACGATGGTGACCGCCGTGATCACCGCGTCTGCCAATCGTCCCGAGATCGCGATGGTTCCTGAGATTTACGATGCTATGATGCGCCTTCGCTCCTTTCTGACCGAGCACGTCTATACCAATTCCGCCGCCAAGTCCGAGGAGGGAAAGGCGAAGGAGCTCCTCATCAGCCTTTACGGGCATTTCGTCGATCATCCCGAGGAAATGCCGGCGCTCTATCTGCGGATTCTCGAGCGCGAGGGGGTCGGACGCGCCGTTTGCGACTACATTTCGGGCATGACCGATCGCTATGCCGTCGATCTTTACAGACGCTTGTTCGTTCCCGACGTCTGGAGAGGAGGTCCCGTATGATTCCAAACGAGGTCATCGAGGAAATCCTCGCAAGAACCGATATTGAGCAGCTGATCTCGGGCTACGTGGCGCTGAAGCGTGCCGGCTCGAATCTTCAGGGGCTTTGCCCCTTTCATAGCGAGCGATCGCCGTCCTTTACGGTATTTACGGCGAGTCGGAGCTTTTACTGCTTCGGATGCGGCGCCGGGGGAGATGCGATTTCCTTCGTTCGGCGCATCGAAAATCTCGACTATCCCGATGCCGTCGAGTTTCTTGCAAAGCGTGCGGGGGTTACGGTGGTGCAAAGCGACAGCTACGGCACGACTCCGCGCTTTGACCGCCGTCGGATGCTCGAAATGAACCGTGAGGCGGCAAAATTCTTTCACGCCTCGCTGTACGCCCATACGCCCGGAGCCGAGGCGGCGCTTGCTTATCTGACCGATCAGCGTGCGCTTGACCGCGCTACCGTAACGCATTTCGGGCTTGGGTATGCCCCCGGCGGGTACGATGCGCCCCTGACGCGCCATCTGCTTTCGCTCGGATACAGGGAGGACGAGCTGATCGCCGGCTTCCTATCTGGAAAGAGCGAGCGAAACGGCATGCTTTACGATTCCTTCCGAAATCGCGTGATGTTCCCGATCATCGACGTTTCGGGAAACGTAATCGCCTTTGGCGGACGCGTTATGGACGACAGCACGCCAAAGTACAAGAACTCCTCGGATACTCCCGTATTCAAAAAGAGCCGCAATCTCTTTGCACTCAATTTTGCCAAGAACAGCTCGTCCGAGCGCCTGATCCTTTGCGAGGGATATATGGACGTCATCGCCCTGCACGCCGCGGGCTTTCCGCAGGCGGTTGCCACTCTCGGCACGGCGATTACGCCCGATCAGGCAAGAATCATGAGCCGATATACCAAGAAGGTCGTGATCTCCTACGATATGGATGAGGCGGGACGCCGCGCGGCAGATAAGGCGACGCGGCTTCTTGAGGAGGTCGGGCTTGAGGTTGCGATGCTGACGATGCGCGACGCCAAGGACCCCGATGAGTATATCCGAAAGTTTGGGCGGGATGCCTTTTCCCGCGTTCTTGACGGAAGCCAGTCCAAGTTTCATTATCACCTCTCCCGTATTCTTGCCAAGTATCGTCTTGAGGATACCGACGACAAGCTCCGCGCGCTTGCAGAGCTGCGAGAGATCATCGCCGCCGTTGCGAGCAGCGTTGAGCGGGAGGTTTATATCGGTATCGCTGCAAAGCAATTCGATCTTTCGCCAAAGAGTCTGCGCGACGACGTTGAAAAAAGCGTAAGGCGGCATAAGCGCGAGATCAGGACCAAGGAGCATCAGGCGCTTCGCCAGTCGCTGACGGGATATGCCGATCGGGTCAATCCCGAGTATTCCCGCGCCCCGACGGTTGCGCGGCTTGAGGAAACGGTGCTGGGACTCTTGCTTCTTGACGTGCGGCATCGCGGTGGCTTGTTTGCCGATCCGCCGATTCTTGCCGAGTCGGATTTCTATACCGAATTCGGGCGCCGCGTGTTCCTGTATATCCGCGATGCGCTCGGCGAGGGAGAATCCGAGAGCAATATTTTAAACGAGCGCTTTACCCCGGACGAGATCGGAAGGATTACGAGGATGCGTCTTTCGCGTATGCAGCTGACCGATAACGGCGACGAGGTCTTTCGATCGGCCGTTTTGGGGCTTCGCTCCGAGGTTTCGGCAAAGCGCATGGCAGACGAGGGAAACTCGCTCGCACTTCTTGACGGAATTCTGAAAAGAAAAAGAAATGATACATAAAGGAAAAGGGAGCTATGAACGAGAAAAAGCTGGAAATTGACGATATCATCGAGCGGGATAAGAACGAGGTGATTAAGTCCATCGGCGACATGGATTTTGACATCGAGCAGATGGAGAAAATGTACGAGCTCGAGGGTGTCAGCAACGAGGGAGAGCCGACCGACATCGAGGACGAGCAGCTTCGTGAGGCGGCACAGGAGGCAGAGCTGTACGATACGCCCGAGAAGATGGAGAAGATGCTCGCGCAGGAGGGACTTGCCATTGACGATCCCGTGCGTATGTACCTCAAGGAGATCGGCAAGATTCCGCTTCTGGAGCCTGAGCGCGAGATGTATCTTGCCGAGCAGATCAGCCTCGGGAACAAGGCGGCAAAGGACGAGCTTGTGGAAGCAAATCTCCGTCTCGTCGTCAGTATTGCCAAGCGCCACGTCGGAAAGGGAATGTTCTTCCTTGATCTGATTCAGGAGGGCAACCTCGGCTTGATGAAGGCGGTGGAGAAGTTCGATTACCGCAAGGGCTATAAGTTTTCGACCTATGCGACTTGGTGGATTCGCCAGGCGATTACGCGCGCGATCGCCGATCAGGCGAGAACGATCCGTATTCCCGTGCACATGGTGGAGACGATTCACAAGGTTTCGCGTACTGCCCGTCAGCTTTTGCAGGAGAACGGTCGCGAGCCCACGACCGACGAGATCGCAGAGGAGCTTGGCATGACCCCCGAGAAGGTCCGTGAGATTATGAAGATTGCCCAGGATCCCGTTTCGCTTGAGACGCCGATCGGCGAGGAGGAGGATTCGCACCTTGGCGACTTCGTTGAGGATAACGATTCGCCCGCACCCTCTGAGGCTGCCTCTCAAACTCTTTTGCGCGAGCAGATCAGCAACGTGCTCCACACGTTGACCCCGAGAGAGGAGCAGGTGCTCCGTCTCCGTTTCGGTATCGAGGACGGTCGCCCCCGTACTCTTGAGGAGGTTGGACGCCAGTTCCGCATCACGCGCGAGCGGATTCGTCAGATCGAGGCGAAGGCGCTTCGCAAGCTTCGTCACCCGAGTCGCTCCAAGCCTCTGAAGGATTATTTGGATTTTTAAGAGTTTTTTGCATTGACAGGTGGATTCCGGGCATTTTTCGCTTGACATTACAGCAGAAATAGTGTAAAATATTCTTGCATGTATTTTTCCGTACGGAGAGTCGATTGCTCTCCAAGCAATGAAAGGATCATTTGACCATGATGAAACGTATTCTGAGTCTTTCGCTTCTGCTTGTTTTGGTTTGTCTTGCTTTTGTCGGATGCGGGAAGTCCGATCTTGACAAATCCAAGGAGTATATCGAGAACCATCAGCTTCAGAACAACAACCCGAAGCTCACGCTTTCGTTCTGTCTCGTAACTGACGAAAAGCTCAACGTTGCGGCTCTGTCGACGATGGAGAACCAGTTTAACGCGCTTCTTGAGGTTTCACATAACACGCATCTTGATTTTATCAATCTGACGACCGATGAGTATGCGGACTATCTTGAGAGCAAGCTTGCTGCCGTTGAGGACGCTCGCGAGGCTGATGACGGCTCCTCTGACGACATCGTGCTCGGAAACGCATTCCCCGAGGTCAAGGATACTCAGTTTGACATCCTGCTCGTTACGAGCTTTGAGATGCTGACCGATCTGATCGACGCCGGCAGACTCTACGAGCTGACCGATTTTCTTGCATCAACCAAGTACCGTAACATTAAAAATTACGTGACCGAGTCCTTTCTGACCGAGGCAAAGCTCGACGGAAGAACCTTCGCGATTCCGAACTGCACCCTGATGGGCGAGTACGTCTATCTGCTCGTTGATAAGGCCGCCGCAGCGAAATACGGCTATTACCATGAAAGCGACTTCACAACGTGGGAGAGCACCGCAGATCTTCGCGCCTCGATTGAGGAAGCGGGGGATTACGTTTTTGGAAACGCTTACGATCAGAACGCTCCCGTCCGCCTCGTGAAGGGCAATTACGAGAAGCGCTCGGATTTTGATGCCGACGATTATTGGTACATTGAGGAGAATCCGACCGCAAACCGCTCCGAGATCTTCCGTTCGATGCTTGCCATTTCGGCATATTCGATCAATCCCGACCGTGCGATGCAGGTTCTTTACGCGATCAACTCGGTTCCCGAGTACCGTACCATGCTTCAGTACGGTGTCGAGAATACCACCTACCATCTTGAAAACGGTGTCGTCTTAATCCCCGAGAACGCTCCGTATACTTACTCGGCGAATGCATACTACCTTGGAAACTTCTTCGCGCTCTATCCCTGTGAGGAGCTTGGACAGACGGCTGAGCTGATGGCAGGCTGGAAGATTCAGAACGGAGACTTGACCTTTGTAAACGATCTTCCCGAATATGCACCGCCCGCGCTTGAGCCCGAGACGCCGCCTACGACGACGCCCCCTGAAACCACGGCACCCGAGGCTTAATGCTTCTGATATGAAACTATGAAAAGAGCTCCCCGACAGATGAAGTGAACCCAAAAGTTTAGACAAAATTAAATATTAAATTACTAGCGAATGAGTTCGGTATTGTACCGGACTCATTCCTTTTAGATTAGAAGAAATTCTTTCATTGTTGTAATAATAAATGTATTCATTCAGTTCATCAATGAAAGCATTAACGCTTTCAAATTTTTCGCCATAGAACATTTCAACCTTTAGCCTGCCGAAGAAATTCTCCATAGCACCATTGTCCATACAATTTCCTTTTCTGGACATACTTTGCTTTATGTTGTGTTCAGCTAATAATCGTTGGTATTCAGCGTGTTGGTATTGCCAGCCTTGATCAGAATGAAACAATGGTGTTGCGTCATCAGGCAGCTTGGCAAACAGACCGTTCAACATTTCTCGTATCTGCGCCAGATTGGGACTTAATGATATCGAATACGATACAATTTCTCGATTGAATAAATCCATAACAGGAGAAAGATAAACCTTTGTATTGCAAACCTTGAATTGCGTTACATCAGTTGTCAGCTTTTCAAATGGCTTTTCAGCCTTGAAATCTCTTTTTAACAGATTATCAGCTATTTTGCCGAATTCACCCTTGTATGAGTGATATTTATCATTTTTACGTTGTTTCCCTTTCAAACCAAGCATCTTCATCAGCTTTAAAACTGTCTTGTGGTTAATTGCATAGCCTTTACTACGCATGACATCCAAAACTCTACGATAGCCATATCTGCCTTTGTGAGCGTTGTATATTTCAGTTATTTCTTGCTTTTCGCTTTTGTATTTATCTTTAATCGGACTCTTAAGATAGTAATAGTATGTACTGCGAGCCATTCCTGATAATTGCAGCAAGTCTTTCAGCGGATATTTTTGCCTTAATTCAGAGATCATTTCGGCTTTTTGCCGTTCTTTCGCTCTTCCGCAAGAACTAAGGCACTCAGTTTTTTTAAATACTCTATCTCCATTCGTAAACGCTGGTTTTCGGCAATTAAATCTTCTTCAACCTTTTTATTCAGCTTAGGTTGTCTGCCTTTCTTTGTTCCGCTGGCGGAACAGGCTCTGCCTCGTCTTTCTTTCATAAGACCTTCGGCTCCTTCTTCCAAGTATATGCGTTCCCACCGTTGTATTGTCCCTATTGCTGATGTTGGGGATACCCCTTGTAAATATTTTCTTACGGTTTCTCTATAACTCAAACGGTGTTCTCGCATATCCATTATAACAGATATTTTGAATTCTGGCGAGTACTTTCTTTGCATTTTTCCTTTTTTACTCATAAAAATATGCACCTCCAAAAGTGTCTAACTTTTGGGGTGCATATCA
>JAZNFP010000046.1:0-28406 GCA_045576095.1 Eubacteriales bacterium | reverse complement strand
GCTTTCCGAGATGCTTGCATCCGACGGTGTTGTCCTCTTTGAGCACGTCGGATATTCGGCGTTTGCCGATATCAAAAAGGAGCTTGCATACTGTGAGCGTTACTCGATCCCCGTGATCGGCTCGGTCGTGATCGAGTAATTTTCGGGTTAGGAGCTTGTTCCAAAAAGCGAAATATAGGCCTCTTTTTTGAACAGAGGTCTGTATTTCGCTTTTCGTCGTGAAAAAATGCAGCTTGCTTGTACAAGCGCCGGTCGAAATCCAATCAAAATGAACAAACCAAGGAGATCTTTGAACATGAAGCTCACGAGAAAGCAATTTGACGTGCTCGCCGCGCTGGCGGAGGCCAAAGGAAGTCTGACACAAAGAGAGCTGACCGAGATTACGGGGTACTCGCTCGGAACGGTTAACAAGACCGCTAAGGAGCTTTCGGAGCTCTCTTTGATTTCCGAGAGTGGGATTACCAACGCAGGCATCGACGCGCTCGAGCCGTATCGCGCAAAGCGCGCGATCTTCATTGCGGCGGGCTTTGGCTCACGCATGGTGCCGATCACGCTCAATACCCCGAAGCCGCTTGTTCGCGTGCACGGCAAGCGCATCATCGATACGCTCCTCGACGCCTGCCTTGAGGCCGGGATCAACGAGATTTTCGTTGTCCGCGGGTACCTTTCGGAGCAGTTCGATCAGCTTCTTTACAAGTATCCGATGATAAAATTCCTCGAAAACCCCCTCTACAATGAGGCAAATAACATATCAAGCGCTCTGATTGCGCGGTATATGCTCTCGAATGCTTACGTTTTTGAGGCGGATCTTTTGATCTCCAATCCCGCGATTATCAAAAAGTATCATTATACCTCCGACTTCCTTGCCATCCATAAGGAGCGGAGCGACGATTGGTGCTTCACTGTGAGGGACGGCGTGATCGTTGAGCAAAAGCTCGGTGGGGAGAATTGCTGGCAGATGGTCGGTATCTCCTACTGGAGCGAGGCAGACGGGCATCGCCTTTCCGAGGATATTGCCGACGTGTATGCAACGCCGGGCGGTAAGGAACGGTACTGGGAGCAGGTACCGCTCATCTACCGTAAGGAGAACTACGCGGTCGAGATCTGTGCGTGCCGCGATGAGGATATCGTCGAGATCGATACCTTCCGTGAGCTGAAGGCGATTGATAAAACCTACGACGTCTGATTCTGAAAGGATAACCGAAATGAAAAAAGGATTGATCGTGCTGCTTGCGATCACACTTCTGTTTACCGTTCTTGCAACGCTCGGCAACGAGGAGAGCATCGTTATCTGCGCTTCCTCCGAGCAGTTCCGCAACGACGAGCTGCAAAAGCAGCTTTCCGAGCGCTTTCCCGATAAGAATATCATCGTCATGTATATGTCGACGGGGAAGGCTGCCGCAAAGGTTTTTTCCGAGGGGAAGGGAACCGAGATTGATATTCTCGTCGGGCTTGAAACCGGCTATATGAACAAGATTAGGGATAGTCTTGCCGACATCTCTGGAATCAGCCGGATCCCCTATCACGACGGTCTTGCTCCCGCCGACAACGGCGACCGCTTCGTAACCTGGGAGCGTCAGGCGGGTGCGATCATCGTTAACCGTAGCGTTCTTGAAAAGCACGGTCTCGCGGTGCCGACAAGCTACGAGGATCTCCTGAAGCCCGAATACAAGGGGCTGATCGCCATGCCCGATCCCAAATCGAGCGGCACGGGCTACTTCTTCTATAAATCCTGGGTGAACGAATGGGGCGTTGACGGCGCGCTGGACTACGTCGATGCTCTTTACGGGAACCTCAAGCAGTTCACCGAGTCGGGCTCGGGCCCGATTAAGCTGCTCAAGCAAGGCGAGGTTGCCATCGGTCTTGCGCTCACCTTCCAGGCGGTCAGCGAGATCAACGAGGGACAGCCGTTTGAGATCATTTTCCCGCACGAGGGCTCGCCCTACTCGCTGACGGGGAGCGCCATGATTGACGGTCGTGAGAGCGATCCTGAAATCCTTGAGGTGTTTGATTTTATCGTCAATGAGTTTTTGGTGTACGATAAAGAGTATTTTTCCCCCGAGGAAATCTATCACGGACAGGTAAACCGCATCCAGGGATATCCCGAGAGCATCGTTTATGCCGATATGACGGGAATCCAGGACATTGCTGAGAAAGAGAGGCTTCTTGAAAAATGGAAGTATTGAACACCAAGCTTTCGGTACGCGATCTTACAAAAACCTTTGACGGAAGAACGGTACTGAACAAAATTTCCTTTGATTTGTACGAGGGGGAGTTCCTCTCGGTTCTTGGCCCGAGCGGATGCGGAAAAACGACTCTGCTTCGCATTTTGATCGGACTTGAGCGAGCCGACGGCGGACAGATTCTGAAGTCGGGCGTTGACATCTCGCCTCTCAAGAGCAGCGAGCGTGGCATGGGCATCGTCTTCCAGAACTACGCGCTCTTTCCGAACATGACGGTTCTCGGAAACGTCGAGTACGCGCTCAGAATCAAAAAGGAAACGCGTAAAACCGCAAGGGAAACGGCGATGCGAACGCTTGAGCAGGTGGGACTTGCCGACCAGATGTATAAGCGCCCCGCACAGCTTTCGGGCGGTCAGCAGCAGAGAGTCGCCATTGCAAGAACCCTTGCTACCAGCCCCGATATCATCCTTCTCGACGAGCCGATCTCGGCGCTCGACGTTGCCAACCGCGAGATCATGAAAAAGGAGCTGAAGGCGATTCAGAAGAATTTTCACGCCACCATGCTTTTCATCACGCACGATCAGGAGGAGGCGTTCTTTCTCTCGGATCGCATTATGGTCATGAACGAGGGGAGCATCGAGCAGCTCGACACGCCGAACTCGCTCTATAAGAATCCGAAAAACGACTACGTGCGGGAGTTCGTCGTCGATCAGCTCGACAAGAAATACGTGGATATGCTGCGGTATACGGGGAGGGAAGCACCATGAGAGTCACGTCCTCTCGCATACTGAAGTACGCCCTGCTCGCCTATCTTGGCGCGACGGTCGTATTGCCGATTCTCGTCCTCTTCTCTCAAATCCGAGGGAAGAACGTCGCCGACGTTTTTACGTCCTATCAATTTTTTCCAATGCTCCGGAACTCACTCGTTACCACGCTTTTGGCGACCGTGATTTCGGTTGCTCTTGCATTCTTCCTCGCCTACCTCATTTTGCGTACCCGCGTGCGATATAAAAGCATTTGGATGACGCTGTTCACCGTTCCGATGCTTATTCCCAGCATCTCGCACGGTATGGGACTCGTGCTTTTGCTCGGCGAGAACGGCATTCTGACCAACCTGCTTTCCTTGAAGCTTGAGCTCTACGGCTATCTCGGAATTACGCTTGGCTCGGTGCTGTATTCATTTCCGGTTGCTTTCCTGATGTTCTACGACTCGCTTTATTACGAGGACTATACCGTATATGAGTCGGCAGAGGTTCTGGGCATCTCCAAGGTAAGAATGTTCGGCGTTATCACCCTGCCGTCCATGAAGCGCACGGTGATCTCGGCGGTCCTTGCCGTTTTTACGATGGTCTTTACCGATTACGGCGTGCCGCTGATGACGGGCGGAACCGCCATGACACTGCCGGTCTACATGTACCGCGAGGTCATCGGGATGATGAACTTCTCAAACGGCGCCGTCGTTGGTGTCGTGCTTCTCGCGCCCGCCATCGTTGCATTTCTCGTTGATCTGCGAAAAAGTGGCGCCGGCGCCTCGTCGAGCACCGTTACCAAGCGCTACTACGTGAAAGAGAATCGCCGCCGCGACAAAATCGCCTACGCCGTGCTCTCGCTTGCACTCCTTATGCTTTGCCTGCCCATCCTTGCCTTCGTTTGCCTCAGCTTTGTCAAACAGTATCCGATCGACCTCTCCTTTTCTCTCGGAACGCTTCGTAAGCTCATCTCAAGCGGAATCGGGATGTATTTCGTTAACTCGGTTGCCGTGGCGCTTCTCACAGCACTGTTCGGGACAGCATTCTCCTATTACGCCGCATATTCAACTGCAAGGGGAGGAAAGCGCATCTCAAACCGTGTGCTTCATTTTATCAGCATGCTGCCGCTTGCCATTCCGGGCGTCGTGCTCGGACTTTCATACGTCATGAGCTTTCATAAAATGCCCTTTTACGGTACGATCGCGATTCTTGTGATCGTCAATATCGTGCACTTCTTTTCCTCGCCCTATCTGATGGCGTATAACACGCTGACGAAATTCAATCCCAACCTTGAGGATGTTGCGGGCTCGCTTGGCATCGGACGGCTGCGGATGCTCGTATCGGTGTATCTGCCGAGCACGGTTACCACCGTCGTTGAGATGTATAGCTATTTCTTCGTAAACGCCATGATTACCATCTCGGCGGTTTCCTTCCTCGTTAACTTTCGGACGATGCCGCTGTCGCTTTTGATTCCGCAGCTCGAGTCTCAATCGTTCATCGAGGGAACGGCGCTCGTTTCGCTTCTGATTTTGCTCGTCAATCTCGCGTTGAAGGCGATCGCGTTCTTCGTCAAGCGACGGCTCCATTTTGCCGAGCGCGCTACGGTGTCCGGAAACGGATCCAAGACACCGTAACCGAGCGGATATGCGGGGAGCAAGGGCTTTTTGCTCCCCACCCCCCTGTAAAAGGAAAAAGGCTCGCTCCGATGCGTTGGCATCGGAGCGAGCCTTTTTGGCTCGGTTATCAGAATCAGTACATGGGGATTTCTTCAAAATCCTGATATCCTGCGGGAGGCGTTACGGTGACACCCGAGGTCTTGGCAACGGTAACGTCATAACCGACCGCGAAGGTCATCGACATGACGTCCTCGGTGGTTGCGGCATCGCCGTCGAAGTCCATCGAGATATCCATTGCAAAGTTGAGCTCATATGCCGAAACGCAGTCACCCTCGACAGTGATCTCAACGGTTGCCGGCTGATAGGTAACGGCAACGCCCTCGCCGAAAAAGCCCATGCTCTCGCCAAGCTCGGTGGAGAGAGCGGAAAAGATCGCCTCAAACTGCTCGGCGGTCAGAGAAAGAGCCACCGTTTTGGAGCCGTCGCCGTTCTTTTTGGCAGCAACGCCGTCGTAAACCGCCTCGGGGAAATCGACGAGCAGGTCCTCAAACTGCTGGGAATAGTCAGCCATCACGCCCATGTCGCTCATATCCTCGATCGGCAGCTTGTAGCTCTCGCCGTCGCTGGTCATGTAGATCCATTCATCCTCAATGTAGGCGGTGGCGGTCATCGTTTCGCCCTCCATCGAAATCGACAGCTCCATCAGGATCTTCGGAGTCTCGGACTTCAGATCCTTTCCTGCCAGGTTGATGGTCAGCGGCATCGACTGGGTCTCGGTCTCTCCCATTATCTCCGTCGAGATTTCCATCGTGATCGCCATCTCAAGCTCGTAGGCATCGAGCTCGGACATCCGCTCGAAGGCACCCTCAACGAGCTCCTCGGGGGTCTTTTCCTTGCCGCCGCAGGATGCAAGCAGCATCACGGCAGTGAGAAGGCAGAGCAGAAGCGCAAGTAATTTTTTCATCGTGACTATCTCCTATGTTTGATTGTACCTCATGAGAGGTCGTTATCATTATATCACTCCGAATGCCGTTTGTCAATCGCCCGAACGCTTTCGCATGGCTTACTTGACATTTTTGCCCGTTTGTTGTAAAATGGTATCGTTAAAAATCAAAAAGGAGCGTCGTATGAAAAAGTTTTTTACTGAATTTAAGAAGTTTATCACGCGCGGAAACGTCATGGATATGGCGGTCGGTGTGATCGTCGGTAGCTCGTTTACCGCCATCGTCAACGCGATGAGCAACAACATTCTCAAGCCCATCATTAACTGGATTCTGGCTTTGATCTTCGGTGCCGACTCGCTCAGCGAGCTGTATACCTTCCTCAAGCGCGCAACCGCACTTGATGAGAGCGGTGCCGAGGTGCTCGATCTTGCCAACTCGATCTATATCGACTGGGGTGCCTTTATCAATGCGATCATCAATTTCCTGCTCGTTGCCCTCGTGCTCTTCACGATCGTTAAGGTCTTGAACACCATTAAGGACAAGCAGACGGCTCTTACCGCCGAGCTTTTGACGGGGGGGCTCACAAAGGAGGACCGTGCGGCGCTGAAGGCTGCCGGCATTTCCCGCCGCGATAAGACGGCGGTTGATGCCTTCCTGAAGGCAAAGGCGGCACGCGAGGCTGAGGAGAAGGCGAAGGCAGATGCCGAGACGAAGGAGAAGGAGCGACTCGAGCGTGAGGCGAACCCCACGGCCGAGGATCTGCTGAAAAGGATTCTTTCGGTTCTTGAGAACAAGTAAATACGCGGCGGCAGAGAACTGAAACGGTGTCTCTGCCGCTCTTTCCTTTGAGCGTAGAGGGGCTCAAAAGATCGGTGAGACGATAATTTTTCCGTATTCGCTTGACAGGATGGACTCGGTATGCTATACTGAAAACAGAAAAAATGACAAAAAATGAAGGATAACGTCTGCATGATCTGTTATGAGACCCACCACGGAGAGACTGAATATATCTTACAAAGAGACGAGTGCGTGTTCGACGGAACCATGCGCTTGCATCGTTGTTACGAGTTGATTTTTGTCCGCTCGGGTCAGGTGACGCTTCGCTACGGGGAAAAGAGTCTGCCGCTTGCCCCGGGGGAGCTTGCCCTTCTTTATCCCGGGCAAATCCACGGGCTTACGGGGAGTGGGCTCTGTTGCTCAATCGTCTTTTCTCCCGACCTCGTTTCGCTTTACCATGCGTCTCATGCCGAGCTTCTTCCCGAATCTCCGAGGTTTTTGCCGAGTGACCGATCGTTAGCCGAGCGGCTCTTTTGCGGCGGCACGCCCCGTCTTGCCGCCGTCGGACTGCTTTACGTTCTGCTTTCGGAGTTTGACGGTCAAATCTCCTGCCGTCTTCGCCCCTATGCGCGTGGGGAGCTCGCCTTCCGCGTGCTTGCCTATATCGAGGAGCATTATTGCGAGGATATCTCGCTTGATCTGCTTGCCGACCATCTCGGCTACGATTATAACTATCTTTCGGGCTGTATCACCGAGCTTTTCTCGGTGGGCTTCCTTCGCATCGTCGGAGAGTGCCGCATTCGATACGCTTGCCGTCTTCTCACGGAGGGGGAGCTCGCGGTTTCGGAGATTGCCTCTGCCGTCGGATACGATTGTCTTCGGAGCTTCAACCGCAATTTCAAAGCGATCATGGGAACGACGCCGCTCGTATATAAGCGAGGTGCGCGCCGTGAGAAATACGCGTCCATGTGAAAGGGCGCCGTTCGGATTGCCGCTGCTGTCGGCTCGGGCGGCGCTTTATTTTTCCGAAAAAGCGCTTGAAAAATCCTGGATTTTGTAGTATAATACTCGTAGTATAAGTAATATAAACACAAAGCACTCCGAAAGGAAGAATACCATGGCAAACGAAAAGCAGCCGAAGCAGGGAGGGATCTCGGTCGAATCCGAGCACCTGTTTCCAATCATCAAAAAATGGCTTTACTCCGAAAAGGAGATCTTTCTGCGCGAGCTCGTTTCCAACGCCGTTGACGCCGTAACCAAGCTGAGGCGTCTTTCCTCGCTCGGCGAGTACGAGGAAGAGGAGGGGACGAAATACCGCGTTGACGTTACCTTTAGCAAGACCGATCGGACGGTAACGGTCAGCGATAACGGAATCGGTATGACCGAGCAGGAGCTTGATCGCTATATCTGTAAGGTTGCCCTCTCGGGCGCTATGGAGTTCATGCAGGAGTACGAGGGAAAGAGCGAGGGTGCGGGAAGCGGCATCATCGGCCATTTCGGTCTCGGCTTCTATTCGGCATTCATGGTCGCCGACGAGGTCGAGGTGATCACCCGATCGTATACGGGAGCTCCCGCCGTCCGCTGGGTCGGACTTGAGAGCGGAGAGTATCGCCTGTATGACGAGGGCGTTGAGCGCACGCGCGGAACCTCGGTCGTTTTGCATCTCAACGAGGAGGGCGAGGAGTACCTTGGCGAATATAAGCTCCGTGAGATTCTTACCAAGTACTGCGCCTTCATGCCGGTCGAGATCTATCTGACCGATGGGGAGAAGGAGAGCGAGCCGAAAAAGGAAGGGGAGACGGCAAAGGAGCCGACCCCGATCAACGATACCGCGCCGCTCTGGCAGAAAAACCATTCCGACTGTACCGAGCAGGAGTACGCGGAGTTTTATCGGAAGGTCTTTTCCGACTACCGAGAGCCGCTCTTTCATCTGCATCTCAACGCCGATTATCCGCTCAACTTCCGCGGCATCCTCTTTTTCCCACGCCTGAAGGAGAACTTTGAGAACCTTGAGGGGAAGATCAAGCTTTACTACAACCAGGTGTTCGTTGCCGATAACATCCGCGAGGTTATCCCCGAGTATCTTCTGATGCTGCGCGGCGTGCTCGATTGCCCCGAGCTTCCGCTCAACGTTTCGAGAAGCTATCTGCAAAACAGTGCCTACGTCTCAAAGGTTGCGGCCTATATCGTCAAGAAGGTTGCCGATAAGCTCTGCTCGATGTTCAAGCTTGAGCGTGAAAAGTACGAGGGGCTCTGGGGCGATCTGAAAACCTTTGTGGAGTATGCCGCGATCTCCGACCGTAAGTTCTACGAACGCGTGCGCCCTGCGCTTTTGCTTCCGCTCGTTTCGGGTGGGCATATGACGCTTGAGGAGTATCTTGAGGGGGCAAAGGAGAAGCATGAGAATACCGTTTACTATGCGACCGACCCCGAGCTTCAGGCACAGTATATCGCCATGTATGAGGCAAAGGGAATTCGGGTGGTGCGCTTTGACGGCGCGCTTGATACCCGCTTTGCACAAACGCTTGAGGAGAATTTTGAGGGCGGTAAGCTCCGCTTTCTTCGCGTGGATGCCGATCTCTCGGCGGTCTCGGGGGGAGAGGGCGAGGAGAGCCCCGCGGTCAAAGAGCTCTTTATGAAGGCGGCAGGCGATGAAAGCAAGCTGACCGTCAAGCTTGAGCGCCTTTCCGAGGCGGATGCGCCCGCCGTTCTGACGGTTTCCGAGGAGTCTCGCCGCATGGAGGATATGATGCGGATGTATGCTCCCGACGGTGCACCCGCGTTTCCTTGCGAGGCGACGCTGCTGGTGAATACCGCAAGCCCGATCGTCTCGCGCCTCGCCGACGGCTCGTACGGCGAGCGTGCGGAGCGAGTGGCAAGGCATATTCTCCTTCTCGCAACCCTTTCCAACCGCAAGCTCTCTGCCGACGAGATGCGCGAGCTTCTTTCGGCGAGCTATGACCTGCTCGGTACGCTCTGATGGCGCAGGATACGGTAGGGAAGAACCTGCTTTCGTCACGGGAGGAGTCGGTGCGTGTTTCGGCGCGCCGCGCCTTTTACCTGGATGATGCGGCGGCGGATGCCGCCGCCGAGATCCTATCAAAGCTTGCGGGGGGCGAGGACGTCGTGGATTGCCTTGCAAGATGCCGAGCTCCCGAGGGGCTGTCCTTTTCGGAGCAGGCGCATTTTGCCGTGCGCCTCGGTCGGCATCTTTCGCTCCCGATTGCCCGTGTGCTGCCGCTTCACAGTGGCGGAATGCGGATTACTTACGTTCGTCAGGGGCTTTGCGACGCCGCCTATGCCGCTCTGACCGCGCGACTGCCGAGCCCGACCGTTCGCTACAGCGATACGGTCTCGGATGCAATCGACGCCGTTGCGGCAGGCAGCTTCGATTTCTGCATTCTCCCTTATGCCGACGGAGAGGGGAAGCCCGTTCGCTCAGTGCGGCATCGGAGGGAGCAGGCGGGACTTCGGGTCGTTTCGCTTGCAGAGATTGAGCGCCCCGAGAATACCCCTCTTACCTATGCGCTCTGCTGCCGCGATTTTTTGATGCCAAGCGGCGACAGACTGTTCCTTGAGCTGCGCTTGCCGCCGCTCTCCACCGTCTCCCTTGACCTTTTATTGGCGCTTGTCCGAACGGCGCTCGGTGAGCTGCTTTCGCTTGAGAGCGATGGCGAGGGGGGGCGACTTCGCGCTTCGGTTTCGGTGACGAGGGGAACGCTGATCCCCTTCCTCGTTGCTTATATGACCCTGATCCCCAGCGGTGAGATTGATACTCTGGTGCGCTTCGGCAAAAGATGAATTCGCAAAGAAAAGGAGAATAAAATCATGGAAAAGCAGTATATTTATACCACGAAGGGAACCTGCTCGCGTGAGATCCGCATCACCCTTGACGGCGACGTCGTAAAGGAGGCGGTTTTCGTTCGCGGATGCATGGGAAATACGAAGGGAATTTCGGCGCTCGTGCGCGGCATGAAGATTGACGACGTGATCGCTCGCCTTGAGGGAATCGACTGCGGCGGAAAGGGGACGTCTTGCCCCGATCAGCTTGCCGTGGCTTTGCGCGAGTGCAAGGCGGACCTTTGATTTTTCTCTTTTGATTTTATACTTGAATTTCATACGGAAAGGAAAACGATGATGAGCTCGAAAGCAGAATCGGAATACAAAAGATGGCTTGCGTCAGAGATGCTGACGGAGGACGAGAGGACGGAGCTTTTGCGTATTCAAAACGACGGTGAGGCGATTTCTCTTCGCTTTTTTGCACCGATGAGCTTTGGAACGGCGGGACTTCGCTCGACGATGGAGCTCGGGGTCGGATGCATGAACCGCTTTACCGTCTCGGCGGCAAGCGCCGCCATGGCAAAGCTCGTTCTCGATGCGGGCGGTGCCGCACGCGGTGTTGCCATCGCCTACGACAGCCGAAACAACTCCCGGGTCTTTGCCGAAATCTCGGCTTTGGTGCTCGCCGAGCGCGGCGTGACCGCATATCTTTTTGACGGCGTACGCCCCACCCCCGAGCTTTCCTTTGCCGTGCGCGATCTCGGAGCGATTGCGGGCATCAACATCACCGCCTCGCATAATCCGAAAGAGTACAACGGCTATAAGGCGTACTGGGAGGACGGCGCGCAGATTTCCCCTGCCCAGGCAGAGGTCGTTGCCGCCGCGATGGCGGAAATCGATCCCCTGAATGTCGTGCCGACGCTTGCGCTTTCCGACGGAATTGCAAAGGGGCTGATCGTTATTCTGGACGAGACGTATGACGAGCGGTATCTTGCCGCCGTTCTCAAAACGGCGGTGGATCCCGAGGCGGTACGCGCCGTTTCGGACGATCTTGCCATCGTCTACACGCCGCTTCACGGTGCGGGGCATCGCCTCGTTCCCGAGATCCTTCGCCGCATGGGGCTTAAAAAGCTCTATACGGTCGATTCCCAGATGACCCTTGACGGCAACTTCCCGACCGTCAAAAAGCCGAACCCCGAGTATGCTGACGTCTTTGCCGACGGTATCCGCATCGCCAACGAGGTGGGCTCGGATCTCGTCATTGCCACCGATCCCGATGCCGACCGTGTCGGCGTCGTTTGCCGTACCGCCGACGGAAGCTTCAAAACCGTCACGGGCAACCAGATGGGCGCGCTTTTGCTCGACTACGTCATTCGCGGCAGAAGAAAAGAGGGACGTCTGACACCCCTCGACTATGCTGTGAAGAGCGTGGTTTCCACGCCCCTTGCCGATGCCATCGCCGAGCGGGAGGGAGTCGTGCTATACGACGTGCTCACCGGCTTTAAATATATCGGCGAGGTCGTTTACGGCTATGAAAAATCGGGCAAACCCGGGAATTTTCTCATGGGCTTTGAGGAGAGCTACGGATATCTCTTCGGAAGCTACGCACGCGATAAGGACGCCGTCGGAGCGACGATGATGATTGCCGAGATGACGGCTGCCTACCGCGCCGAGGGGATGACGCTTTCGGATGCCCTGGACCGCCTTTACGCGACCTACGGCGTATTTCTCGAGAGTAACATCGAGATCTACATGGAGGGGCTTGACGGCATTGAGCGTCGGCTCCGTACCATGGAGACGCTTCGGAAGAATCCTCCGCGTTCGCTTGGCGGCGAGGCGGTTGTCTCTGTTGCCGATTTTCTCTCAGGCCGCGTGCTCTCTCTCTGCGACGGTAGCGAAAGCGAGACGGGGCTCCCAAAGAGCGACGTTCTTACCTTCCGACTCGCCTCGGGTGCGAGAGTTGTCGTCCGTCCGTCGGGTACCGAGCCGAAGGTCAAGATTTACCTGCTCGTCTCAGGTGCCGACCGAGCCTCGGCAGAGGCTGCTATGGCGGCGGTTCGAGAGGATGCAAAAGCCCTGATCTGATCAATCCCAAGGAGAATCGAAGTGACCGAAAGACAAAAGCGGATCCGTAATTTTTCAATTATTGCACACATTGACCACGGAAAATCGACGCTTGCAGACCGTATCCTTGAAAAAACCGGAACGGTCGCGGCACACAATATGGAGGAGCAGCTGCTCGACAATATGGATCTCGAGCGGGAGCGCGGCATCACCATCAAGGCGCGTGCCGTGCGCCTCTCCTACCGCGCCTCGGACGGGCTTGACTATCAGTTCAACCTGATTGACACCCCCGGCCACGTTGATTTCGGGTACGAGGTTTCGCGCTCACTCTGCGCCTGCGAGGGAGCGCTTCTCGTCGTGGATGCAACGCAGGGGGTTGAGGCGCAGACTCTTGCCAACGCTTATCTTGCGGTCGAAAATGACCTCGAGATTCTCCCCGTCATCAACAAGATAGATCTCCCCTCTGCCGACGTTCAGCGTGCAAGGGAGGAGATTGAGGACGTCATCGGCATCGACGCCGAGGGCTGTCCCGCCGTTTCGGCAAAGATGGGACTCAACATCGGGGACGTTCTCGAGCAGATCGTCACGCGTATTCCCGCGCCCGACGGAGACGAGAATGCCCCGCTCAAGTGCCTGATCTTCGATTCGCATTACGACAGCTATCTCGGTGTCGTCGTCTGCATTCGCGTCATCGACGGACGGCTCTCGGTCGGAGACCGTATCCGCATGATGAGCACGGGTGCGACCTTCGACGTTGCCGAGGTCGGAACGCTCGGCTCGTTCGGGCTGACGAAAAGCGGCAGCCTTTCGGCAGGTGACGTCGGATACTTCACCGCCTCGATCAAGGAGGTCAGCGAAACCCGTGTCGGCGATACCGTTACGCACGCCGCAGGCGGATGTGCCGAGGCGCTCCCGGGCTTTCGTCCCGCGCGTCCGATGGTGTATGCGGGAATCTATCCCGAGGACGGCGCGCGCTACGGCGATTTGCGCGACGCCCTTGAAAAGCTCCGTCTCAACGACGCCGCGCTCAGCTTTGAGCCCGAGACCTCGGCGGCGCTCGGCTTCGGCTTCCGATGCGGCTTTCTCGGACTTCTGCACATGGAGATTATCGAGGAGCGACTCGAGCGCGAGTTCAATTTCGATCTCATTACCACCGCTCCGAGCGTTATCTATCGCGTGCGCTGTGTAAACGGCGAGGAGCGATATATTGACAACCCCTCGAACTATCCCGTCCCCGAGGAGATTGCCGAGGCGGCGGAGCCGGTCGTGCGCGCGAGTATTATCACTCCGACCGATTATATTGGAGGACTGATGGAGCTTTGCCAGGATCGGCGGGGCGAGTTCATCGACATGAAGTATCTTGAGGAGACACGCGTCGAGCTGCACTATATCCTGCCGCTCAACGAGATCATCTACGACTTCTTCGACGCCTTAAAGAGCCGAAGCAAGGGCTATGCCTCGCTTGATTACGAGTTCCTTGAGTATCGCCCGAGCAAGCTCGTGAAGCTCGATTTTCTGCTCAACGGCGATCCCGTTGACGCGCTTTCCTTTATCGTTCACGACGAAAAGGCGTACGGGCGCGCAAGAAAGATCGCGGCAAAGCTCAAGGAGAATATTCCGCGCCAGCTCTTTGAAATCCCGATCCAGGCGGCGATCGGCTCGAAGATCATCGCCCGCGAGACCGTCAAGGCAATGCGAAAGGACGTGCTTGCCAAGTGCTACGGCGGTGATATTACCCGAAAGAAGAAGCTGCTGGAAAAGCAGAAGGAGGGTAAGAAGAAGATGCGCAAGCTCGGCAGCGTTGAGGTCACACCCGAGGCGTTTATGGCGGTGCTGAAGCTCGACGATGAATAACGTATCCTCGCTCTATATCCATATCCCGTTCTGCCTTTCACGTTGCCGATATTGCGATTTTGCAAGCCGCGCGGCGGTAAGCCCCTCGCTTCGGTCGGAGTATCTCTCGGCGCTCTGCCGCGAGATCGACTCGCTCCCCACGGGGGAGCTTGAAACGCTCTATTTCGGCGGCGGAACGCCCTCGCTTCTCACCGAGCGCGAGCTTTCCTTAATCCTTGATGCCGTCAGCCGCCGTTTTTCTTTCAAACCCCATGCCGAGATCACGCTGGAGTGCAACCCTGCCACCGCAACCGTGGATAAGCTTTCGGCTTTCCGTTCCCTTGGCATCACGCGGCTGTCGATTGGCATGCAGTCTCTTTCCGATACCGAGCTTACCTTGCTCGGCCGCGTGCATACGGCGGATGATTTTCGGGAAACCTACCGCGCGGCGCGAAGGGCGTGCTTTGAATCGGTTTCGTGCGACCTGATGTACGGGCTTCCAAGCCAAACGCTTTCCTCGCTTAAAAAAACACTCACAGAGATGCTTTTGCTTGCCCCCGATCACGTTTCGGCGTACGGCTTAATGCTCGAGGAAGGCACGCCGCTTTACGCCGAGCGCGAAACGCTCGTTTTCCCGAATGAGGACGAGGAGTACGCCATGTACGAGATGATCGTCCGAGCCGCCTTGGCGTACGGATATTCGCATTACGAAATTTCAAACTATGCCAAGCCGAGGCACGCCTGCCGACACAATCTCGTGTATTGGAAAAGAATGCCCTATCACGCCGTCGGGCTTTCCGCATCATCCTTTGACGGTGTCGCGCGGCGTACCCATACGCGCGAGCTGTCTCGCTATCTTGCCGATCCTGTCGGCTCCTTTGACGAGATCACGGCAATCGCTCCCTCCGACGCCGCCTTTGAGGAGATCATGCTCTCACTCCGACTTGGCGAGGGGCTTTCGCTCTCTGACTTCCGAGCGCATCACGGCTTTGACGTGACCGAGCGGTACCGAGACGTTCTGACCCCCTGGCGTAGACGGGGATATTTGAAGGAGCGGGACGGGCGACTCTTTTTGAGCGACGAGGGACTGTACCTGAGCTCGGCGTTGCTTTGCGAGATCCTTTCCGCTACCCCTTGACACGGCGGCACAAACATGATAGAATAAAAACAGAGGATCCGAATACAATAGATACAGGAGAGAAAACCATGACCGATAACGAAAAGCTTGTCACTCCCGAGGAGGAAAACGAGGAGTACGCCGAGATCTTTACCCTGACCGACGAGGAAACGGGCAAGGAGGAGCAGTTTGAGCTGCTTGCCTCGGGCGAGATCGACGGCAAGCTCTACTATGCGATGGCGTCTGTGGATACCGATGCCGAGGAGTATGTTGTCCTTGAGGTTACCGAGGACGGCGACGAGGTAACGCTCTCGACGGTGGACGACGACGAGACCTTTGATCGCGTTGCCGAGTACTTCGACGATCTTCTCTTTGGCGAGATTGACTACGACGCCGAGGAGAAGTAAGAAACCGAATTTGCAACCTGCTTAGTGCGTGATAGCTTGGAGCTTGGACCTACAAATCGACAAAGGGAGCCCGGACTTCCTCTGTGGGATGCAGACCTCCCGTGCGCGGCCGTCATTTATGCCGCCGCGTATCGGATGCTGGGAGCAACAAAGCAGGGGAGAGGGCACCCACCTGCACACGCAGGGTCAGATATTCCGGCTACACGGCTCGGCGGGGATCTGTATTTCCCCCTTTCACAAAATGCGGCATAAGATGCTTCTGTCGCTTTAAAGGAAAAGGACCCGAACTCATACGAGTTCGGGTCCTTTTTGCTCTACAATTCGGCTCAAATAGCATTATGAATCGAGCCGATACGATGGTTGGAGCATGAAAGAGGCTAAGTAAAATCCAGCGTCGTTCTCTCGCTTTTTATTCTCTATTGGTCAGGTATTTATCGATGTTTTTGATATGGTTTTTATAAACATCTTTTTTGCTGGGCAAGTTCTCTTCGATCCACGCGTTACGATCCTTGCTCCGGGCTGCATTGATTGCGCTATCTGCTATAAGGTCGATAACGAGGAAGACAACGAAAACGACGGCATACCACCAGTTTTGAATCATTGACCAATCAAAGCCTCCTATTCCGAGAGCCTCGCTTTCCAGGAGCTTTGCCGCGAACATTTTTTCAAGTATTTCTGCAAAAAAGAGATATCCAAACAAGTGCCCGATTCCGGAGACGGCAACCATAACTATCACGTATGCCAGATTTGCGTTTTTTTTGGAACCGTTGGTGCCGTAGATCTCACATTCGATTGCTTTGTCAAGCGCTATGCGTTCTTTTTTGATATCAGAGTCGGTCATTTCTTCAAACTTCGAGGAAAGCGTGTGGTCGATAACGTCGCGCAATACGACTCCTCTGCTTTTGCTCCAAGTCGTATAATCAAGAATTTCGAGGGTAGCTTTTCCATCTTCTTTGAAAGTATCTTTGATAAAATTGAGGACGATACCTGCAATAAAAAGTGTTTTGATGCTTGAAAGCGAATCCTCGTAGGTAAATAGATCCGGACTGTTCAACCAGCTCATCATCTTTGCGAGTCCTACGGCACACAGAAGCAATCCAAGAATGGAGAGAACGACGGAAACTGCGTTGCTTTCATAGATCTTTCGCAAGGAGGATTCCTGCATCCATCGTTCTCTTGTCGCGCTCGCTGTGCGAACGACTTTCTTGCTTGATGTGTTAACCGGATTTGTGTGATAGACCTTTAGATGGTATCCGCAAACTGTGCAGGTTGTAATCTCTTCTGCGTACACCGTTTTGCATTCGGGGCAGACTGTGATCATTGCGCCGCAATGAATACATTGTTTGACGGTATTTGAAATCTTACCTTGACATTCCGGACAATTGAAGATAGGCATTTTTGTCTCCTTTTAAATTTTATTGAGATCGAGATGGCTGAAACGTTGCCGCATTTTTTCGTTTTTAAATGCAGGGGAGTACTCCATTTGCTTTTCGTCGCGTAGCCATTTTTGCAGTTTCTTTTTGAAAATCAAATGACTGATGTTGACTCGAAGAAAGATTAAACTAACTATCGTATAAAGAACGAGAATACCAAGAAATATCCATGTGAAATACTTTGCACATTCATGAGTCGTTTTTAATATCGAGTGCAAATTATAGGCAGAATCTTGCGAAATCGGATCGCACAAAAAACCAAAGAAGCTGTACGCCAGTTTCATTCCCCAGTGAGCAATGATTGATATAAAGCAGCAACGGCTGTTAAGTTTTATTTCATGCGCTTTTAAAATATAGCGTCTTAACCAAGAATCTTTTGCAGAACATTCTTCGATGAATTTCTCTTTGAGTGCCTCGCGCTCGTTTTTTGTGAGAAGATTATACGAGGGAATGTCTTTTCTGCTTTGGTTATTTTGGGGGGCTTCGGTAGCAATTGTGTGGGCTGTAGACGCACCGCAATGAATGCAGAGGTTGCTTTTGTCGCTGATTGATTTACCGCAATTTTTGCAGATGATAAGTGCCATGTCAATCTCCATGAAAGAATTAGATTCAGTTGTCTTTACGGTTTTACGTGAATTAAAAAGCCGGTTGCAACGTAAAAAATCAATGACAGAATCAAAAGCCTCCGTAATAATCTTAGCATAGGATTTTGTTTGTAGACGAATTGTTTGGTCGCTGCCTCCTCTTTTGCTTTCATTTTTTGTCCTCCCCCTTTCTTTGGATATAAATATTATACTCAAATATTGAGTAAATGTCAATACTCAAAGTAAGAGTATAGTAAATTATTTTAAAGTAAATTCATAGAAAGACGGACAAAAGTGCGTGAATTACAGAACTCGACTTAAGAACTTGCGAGAAGATCGCGATTTGAAGCAGCGCGAGGTTGCGGCGTTGATTAATAAATCTCAACAAGGTTACAGTCACATTGAGGAGGGAAGGGCAGAACTGAAGATTGACGATTTGATCATATTGTGTAAGTTTTACGGCGTTTCTGCCGATTATTTGATTGGTATAAGCGACGAGGAAAAATGAAACAGGGGAGAGGGCACCCACCTGCACGCGCAGGGTCAGATATTCCGGCTACACGGCTCGGCGGGGAAACTTTCATCAAGGAACCCGACGGTGTGCATTTTGCACCGTCGGGTTCTTACTCGTTCTCTTTGTATAGCAAATGTTATTATAACGCGAGAAATATAAAAAAGAGGTGATTCTTTCACCGCTTTCGATCTTTTTTGACAGAAGGGCAGAAAAAGTCCGATTTATCGCCCTTTTGCTTTGGTATACTCAAGGTGTCAAACGAAAGGAGGATCTTCCTGTGAAAAACAATCATTTCGCTGCGGGCATCGGGAGAAGAAGCTATCGCCTGTTGACGGTGCTGCTTGGAATCGTTTTTACTTTGTCGTTTACCGTCTGCATTTATCTGGGGCGCGAGGCGGCGCTCGGATGCCTTGTCTGGGCGACGGCTGCCGTCCTTCCGATCTCGCTCCTTGCAACGGCGCTCGGCTCCATCCGAGAGGAATTTCGCCACGTCGGTGCAAGCAATGTGGGCGACGGCTCCGCCATGGGCGGAGAAAACGAAAAAAAGCGCCGAGGGACTTGACAAATCGAGCGTTTTCGTATAAAGTATATATATTGCACTTTATTACGATTTGAGAGGCTACCTATGCACCTGATTCCCGAGGGATACCGCTCCCATCTGACACTCCGTGAGACCGAAAACGCGATTAAGAAGGTCAAGGACTTCTTTGAGAGAGATCTTGCTATTCAGCTCAATCTCACGCGCGTATCCGCGCCCCTGTTCGTTCTGTCGAAAAGCGGTCTGAACGACAATCTCAGCGGCGTCGAGCGCCCCGTGTCCTTTGATCTGCATTCGGGAGAACGCTTTGAGATCGTGCATTCGCTTGCCAAATGGAAGCGAATGGCTCTGAAAACCTACGGTTTTTCGGCAGGCGAGGGGCTTTATACCGATATGAACGCCATTCGCCGCGATGAGGAAACCGATAATATCCATTCGATCTTCGTCGATCAGTGGGACTGGGAGAAGGTCATTTCCCGCGAGGACAGAACGCTCGATACCCTGTATCGAACCGTCAAGCTGATCTATGCCTCGCTTCGCCACACCGAGATCTACATCGCCGACGATTATAAATTTATTGACCGTCTGCTTCCCGAGCGAATCACCTTTCTCTCCTCCCAGGAGCTTGAGGATCGCTATCCCGAAAAGACCCCGAAGGAGCGTGAGTATCTCGCCGCGCGCGAGTACGGCGCGATCTGCATCGTCGGCATCGGCGGCAAGCTGAGATCGGGGAAGGTGCACGACGGGCGCGCCCCCGACTATGACGATTGGTCGATGAATGCCGACATCATCGTCTATTATCCCATACTCGATATCGCCCTTGAGCTTTCGTCAATGGGCGTGCGCGTTGACGAGGCGGCGCTGCTCAAGCAGCTTTCAATTGCGGGATGCCCCGAGCGTGCCGAGCTTCCGTTCCATCGGGCGCTTTTGCGCGGTGAGCTGCCCTATACCATCGGCGGCGGCATCGGCCAGTCGAGAATGTGTATGTTCTTTCTCCGAAAGGCGCATATCGGCGAGGTGCAGTCCTCCTTCTGGGATGCCGAGACTCACGCGCTTTGCGAGAGCAAGGGTGTTGAGCTGCTTTAATTTCAAATCAAAAGGGGTTGCTTCCTTTCGGCATAACCGAACGAAAAACAAAGAAAACAGGAGCTGCGCATACGCGCAGCACCTGTTTTTTTTCTTTGCGCATCCAATTTTTAAGGTGGAATACCCTACGGTTTTCTCCTTTTTATCGTTTTTCGTTCTATCGCCGTTCTCTCCCTCTCGGGGGAGTCTGAGCAAACTCAAAACGATAAGGCCTTCTGAGGCAAACATCGGCATCTGCTTCGGCAAAAAAATTTGCAATATCCGCAGATTACTGCAAAATTTCGCCTTGTATCCACCTGCTGTTTGCTCTCTCTAAACCGCTTTGCACCTCACGGCTCACTGTGAGGCTTGTCTTTTTGGGTTTGCTCAGACTCTGATACGCCTTCGGGGCGAGAAGTGACGATTTCTGCTCGAAATCAAGCGAGCCCTAAAAAGAGGACCGTCGCTTTGCGAAATTGCATTTGCGACAGTCCCTTTTTTGCATGGGGCATCAATCGCCCCCTTTTTTAGAGTTAAACCGAATGCACGCCAAGCTCGGCGTCACCGTCAAGCTGATACTTCATCTGCTTGCGGTGCTCGAAGAACTTGACCGCGACCTGCTCAAAGAGCGCGTAGGAGAGAACGTCCTCCTCCTGCTCCATATAGGGGGCAGCCTCCTCCTTCAGGCGATCGAGCTCGTCGGGGATCAGATCTGCCGGACGGCAGTCGATCGGCTCGGCGTCGCCGATGATCTTCTTCCGGAACTCGGGATCGATCTTGCCGGGGCAGGTGCCGTACTCACCGCGAATCATGCCGCGGAACTCCTTGGTCACGCGGCTGTAACGGCCGTCCTCGCCAAAGAGCACGTTGTTCACGGCCTGGGTGCCGACGATCTGCGAGGTCGGGGTGACGAGCGGGGGATATCCGGCATCCTCGCGGACGCGCGGAACCTCTGCAAGCACCTCGCCGAGACGGTCGGACTTGCCTGCCATCTTGAGCTGGGAAACGAGGTTCGAGAGCATACCGCCCGGAACCTGATAGCGGAGGGCGTTAACGTCCACCTTCAGAACCTTCGGGTCGATGAGTCCGCTTCCGAGATATCTCTCGCGGATCTCGGTGAAGTGACGGCTGACCTCGTCAAGCTTTGCGAGATCCAGCCCCGTGTCGTACTTGGTGCCCGCAAGAGCGGCAACCAGCGGCTCGGTCGGGGGCTGCGAGGTGCCCATTGCAAGGGGCGAGATCGCCGTATCGACGATGTCAACGCCTGCCTCGATTGCCTTGAGCACCGTCATCGAGGCGATGCCCGCCGTGTAGTGGGTGTGGAGCTGAATCGGGATCTTCACGGCATCCTTGAGGGTACGGACGAGCGCCTCTGCCTCGTAGGGCTGAAGCAGTCCCGCCATATCCTTGATGCAGATCGAGTTGGCACCCATCTCCTCAAGCTGCTTTGCGTAGGCGGCGAACGCCTCGTTCGTGTGCAGGGGAGAGGTGGTGTAGGAGATCGCCGCCTGTACGTGGCCGCCCTCCTTGATGGTCGCCTTGATAGCGGTCTCAAGATTGCGCGCATCGTTGAGTGCGTCGAAGATACGGATGATGTCGATGCCGTTTGCGATCGACTTCTGAACGAAGTATTCAACGACGTCATCGGCATAGTGACGGTATCCGAGAATGTTCTGACCTCGGAAGAGCATCTGAAGCTTGGTGTTCTTCACGTGGTCGCGGATGGTGCGAAGCCTCTGCCAGGGATCCTCCTTCAGAAAGCGCAGGCAGGAATCAAAGGTGGCACCGCCCCATGCCTCGAGCGAGTGGTAACCGATCTCATCGAGCGTCTCGAGGATCGGGATCATTTCTTCGGTCGTCATTCTGGTGGCGGCAAGCGACTGATGCGCGTCACGCAGAACGGTTTCGGTAATCAGAACTTTCGACATTGTTATGACCTTATTCCTTTCAAGTCAAGATAGGGGGAATCAGAACCACATCAGGAACACGCCCGCGGCAACCGCCGAGCCGATAACGCCGGCAACGTTCGGTCCCATCGCGTGCATGAGCAGGAAGTTTGCGGGGTTCTCCTTCTTTCCGACGTCCTGCGCAACGCGCGCCGCCATCGGAACGGCGGAAACGCCTGCCGCGCCGATCAGGGGGTTGATCTGTCCCTTGGTCAGGAAGCACATCAGCTTAGCAAGGAGCAGACCGCCGCAGGTCGAGAGAATGAAGGCGGTAAGTCCGAGGAAGATGATCTTCAGGGTTTCGGGAGCAAGGAAGTTCGCCGCGCTTGCGGTCGCACCGACCGAAACGCCGAGGAAGATGGTAACGATGTTGATCAGCTCGTTCTGCGCCGTCTTTGAGAGACGGTCGGTCACGCCCGAAACGTTAAAGAGATTTCCGAGCATGAGGAAGCCAACGAGCGGCGCGGCATCCGGAACGATCAGAACGACGAGCAGGGTAACGATGATCGGGAAGGCAACCTTCTCAAAGACCGTGACCTTGCGAAGGCTCTTCATGACGATCGAGCGCTCGCGCTTGGTGGTGAGCAGTCGCATAAACGGCGGCTGGATCAGAGGGATCAGCGCCATATAGCTGTATGCGGCGATCGCGATCGCACCGAGAAGCTCGGGTGCAAGGGTCTTGGTGACGAGGATCGCGGTAGGACCGTCGGCACCGCCGATGATTCCGATCGCGGCAGACGCCATCGGCGAAAATCCGAGGAAGAGCGCGCCGAAGAAGGCGGCGAAAACGCCGAACTGCGCCGCCGCACCGAGCACGAGGCTCTTGGGGTTGGCGATCAGGGGGGAGAAGTCGGTCATGGCACCCACGCCAAGGAAGATCAGCGAGGGGTAGATGCCGAGCTTAACGCCGAGGTAAAGGATATCGACGAGCCCACCGTTGTTGAATACCTCTTTCACGACGGTGCTCATCTTGACGTGAAGCTCAAAACTCTCAAACGAAACGCTCTTTGCCATTTCAAGCGTCTCGTAAAATGCGGCGATGCTGTCCCGTGCAGACTCGGTCGCACCGTCGAGCATGAACTTGACGGTCTCGCCGTCGATCACGACGGCGGCATCCCCCGCGACGCCCTTTACGTACCCGATAAGGTCTGCGAGATCGGTCGCAAAGAGCCCCGATTCCACGCCGACGTAATACTCGTCGAGGAAGATGTCAAGATGCATCAGGTTTGCCCCGGGCAGGTTGGCAAGGAGCATACCGAATGCGATCGGAAGAAGAAGAAGCGGCTCGAATTTCTTAACGATGGCAAGATAGGCAAGGGCAAAGACGATGGCGTACATGACGAGAGTTTTCCAACCGCCGTCCACGGCAAACATCTTTGCAAAGCCGGTCGAGCCGAGAAAATCTTTGATAAATCCCATAGCGCGTACCGACCTTTCTTATTGTCTAAGAGAGATCAGTTGAGCGAAACGAGAAGATCGCCTGCCTGCACCGAGGCACCCTTTGCAACGTCAAGGGATGCAACGACGCCGTCGCGCGGAGCGGGAATATCGTTTTCCATCTTCATCGCCTCGAGAACGACGAGAACGTCGCCCTTCTTAACGCTCTGACCGACCGAGACCTTTACGCCGAGGATGGTTCCGGGCATCGGGGCGGTAACCTTCTCGGCACCGGCTGCACCGGCAGGAGCAGCGGCGGGAGCGGGAGCGGCGGCGGGAGCGGGAGCTGCAGTGACAACGGGAGCAGCGGTAACAACGGGAGCTGCGGGAGCGATCGGAGCGAGAGCGGCTCCGGTCTCCTCAACGGTAACGTCGTAGGTGGTTCCGTTTACGGTGATACGGTAAGATTTCATTTGTATATACCTGAACCTTTCAAATCAATTTCATTTGGACCGCTTAAACGCGGCGGAAGGAAACGACACGGAACGAACCCACGGGTGCGTTCTCGGATGCGGCGATTGCCGCGGTAATGACGGCGACGAGCTCGGTGTCAGCGATGGGCGCTGCAACGGGAGCGGCAGGGGCGGGCGCAGGCTTTACCTTCTTCGGCTTCTCGGGCTTCGGCTGGGACGGCACCGCATCCTTTGCCTTCATGCGCTCAGGGAGCGTTGAAAAAAGATAATGGAAGATTTCAAGCGAGCCCCAGAGCAGCAGCAGAACGGCAAAAACGATGCCGAGGCCCATTGCGAGCATCCGGCCGCCGAGCGCGAGCTTTTCTCCAACCGACTCAAGCGGCTTGGTATAGTCGACATTTGCCGACAAAAGTGCAAAATACGACATCGCGACCTCCTTACAGAGGACGAACGGCGCGATGCGAGGGAGCGACCGTTCCCTTAGCGGAGAGCATCAGGGCTGCCGAGGCGATCCGTGCGCGAAGCTCGGAGACCGAGATGATATCGTCGATCTCGCCGGTTTCGGCGGCGGCAACCGGGGATGCAAGCGAGGCGCGCCACTCGGAGATCAGCTCCTCGCGGCTCTTGTCTGCCGAGATGTGCTTTTCCCAGGCGAAGGCAACCCCTGCCTCAGCTGCAAGTGCGCCGATCTCGGCGCTCTCAACGGCGTAAACGACGTCGGCACCGAGGGCACGCGAGCCGAGCAGAACGAAGGAGGCGCCGATGGCGTAGCCGATCACAACCGTGATCTTCGGAACCGATGCGCCCGCATAGGCAAAGGCGAGCTTTGCAAGCTCGGCGGAAAACGCCGTCTCACTCTCACCCGACGCGTCAATGCCCTTCGAATCCACGAGCGTGACGATCGGGAGCGACCATGCGTCGCAAAGATCGACGAAGCGAGCGGCAACGCGCGCGCTGTCGGCATCAAGCTTGCCCTCTCTCTCGCCTGCATTCGAGGCAACGACACCGCACTTGACCCCGCCGATCACGGCGTAAGCGCAAAGGATCGAGTCGGTTTTCGAGGCGGCAAGGAAGCTTCCGTTATCGGAGATCGCACCGACGGCAGAGTCGGCAGAGCCACCGAAGGTGACGTTGCCGAGACGGCGGTTGAGATCGTCGGTCGGCTCGCAAACCGAGACACCGAGTCCTGCCGACGAGGGGAGGAACGAGAGAAGCGCACGAAGGTAACCGAGGCAGCTTGCCTTGTCTCCCTCATAGGTGAGAAGCGCCTTCTGCGCGTTCTCCTTACCCGTGAGCGAGGGCGCGGTTACGTAAAGCTCTGCACCGTCGGCGAGAACGACCGCATCGCACATTGCCGAAAGGGTTGCCAGCGTACCCGAGCACTTGCCGAGCACGAAGGCGAGCTGGGGAACGATCCCCGATGCCGATGCGGCGGCACGGAGAATGCGCGCGTACGCCGCGAGTGCCGAAACGCCCTCAAAGACGTCGGCTCCTGCGCTGTCCAGAATGGCAACGACGGGAGCGCCGTTTTTGACCGCGGTCTCATAAAGCGAAACGATCTTTGCCGCCGTCTTCTCGTCCACCGCGCCCTTGTTGCGGGTGAAATCGAAGGCGTAGGTAAAGACGAGCTTGCCGTCTACTGCGCCGTAGCCCGTGATGACGCTCTCAAGAGCAGAGGTCTTGTCGTCCGCAAGATACTCCGCAAAGCCGCGCTTAACGTAAGCGCCGGTCTCGACGAAGGTATTCGCATCGTAGAGCGCCGCAATTGCTTCCCGCGCCGAGGTCGATCGATTTGCGGCGAGTGCCGCGCGAAGCTCCTCTGCGCTGGGAAGACTCTTCGGATGGGTGCTTGTGTATTTGTCCAACTCGAATTCCCGAATTGCAGATGCAATTCTCTCCTTCCAATATTTTTTGTCTTTTTGAGGCGGAGAAAGGAAGACGACAAAAGTCCAACTTTCACCAAATATACTATATCACCAAATAGCAAGAATGTCAAGGAGTATTTTCCCATATTTCGACTTTTCGGCAGGGCGGACGGGCGGCATATCGGAGAAATTCCACGCATAGGATGAAAACAAAAACGATGGGACGGCAGATATGAAAGAGACGAAAAAGCCTCTTTGGGGGCTCGATGCCGACGGGGTGCTCGCCTCGCGCCTTGCAAACGGAGATAACCGCTTGCCTCCGCCACACCGAATTTCCTTTTTCCGAAGGATGCTCGGGGAGCTTGGCGATCCGATCATCCGCGTTCTCATGATTGCGCTCGGCGTGCGCGTGCTTCTCTCGCTTGGCTCGGTTGATTGGCTTGAGATCGGCGGAATCCTGCTTGCCGCGGTCGTCTCATCGGGGGTCAGCGCCGCCTCGGAATGCGGAAGCGAGCGCGCCTTTGAACGCCTGCAGGGGAGTACGGCAGGCGCAAGAGTACTCGTGATCCGCTCGGGCTGTGAGCAGTATATCCCGGCAGAGGAGCTGGTGGTGGGAGATCTCTGCATTCTCGCCTCGGGCGAGACGGTGCATGCCGACGGCGTTATCCTTGACGGGGAGATTACGCTTGAGCTCTCGGCGCTCAACGGAGAGAGCCGAGACCGTCGCCGCATTCCGGGGAATGCACCCGAGACGCTTTCACTGGACGATCCGCATCTCGTCTTTTCGGGCAGCCGCGCCACGGGCGGTCGGTGCATCTTCCGCGTGCTTCGCGTAGGGCAGGGAACGCTCTTTGGAGGTCTTGCAAGCGAGCTCGGTGCCGAGCGGCGTGAAAGCCCCCTAAAGCACCGATTGACTGTTCTTGCTCGCCAGATCAGCCGCATCGGCTACGGCGCGGCGGCGCTCGTTGCCGCGCTTTGCCTCTTTCGCGGCTTTGTTGCCGACGCCGCCTTTATTCCGAGTGAGATCGTCGCACGCATAAGCGATCCGATTTTGGCGCTTTCGATCCTCTCGCGTGCCGCCACTCTTGCCGTGACCGTGATCGTGGTTGCCGTCCCCGAGGGTCTGCCGATGATGATTGCCGTCGTCCTTTCCTCAAACGTCAAGCGGATGATGCGCGACGGAGTGCTCGTTCGTCGGCTCGTGGGGCTGGAAACGGCAGGGAGCATGAACCTTCTGTTTTCGGATAAAACCGGCACCTTGACCGAGGGGGTGATGATGCCGCGCACGGTGATTCTCGGTGACGGTACGGGCGTCCCGATTGCCTCGCTTGCCCGCCGTGCGCCGAGGCTGTCGGCACGTCTCGGAGAGGCACTCGCCTTCTCCAGTGAGTGCGGTCTCGTCAATGGGAAGGCGGTCGGCGGTAACGCCACCGACCGCGCGCTCTCCGGTACCTTCGGATGCGGTGCTCCGGAGCGGGGTGTCGTCCTTCGCATTCCCTTTTCCTCAGTGTCGAAATACGCCGCAACCTCGGACGGCAGTGAGACGGTTTTTCGGGGAGCCCCCGAATATCTGATCTCCTCGGCCGAGAGCTATCTTTCGCCAAGCGGTGAGCGCTCTCCGCTGAGGCAAGAGGGAAGGGAGAGGCTTTTTTCTGCCGTCTCCGAGGCGGCGGGGCGCGGAGAGCGGATCGTTGCCGTTGCCGTCGCCAAGGGGCTGCCGAAAAAGGGGGAGCTGCCGCCTCTGACTCTGATTGCTCTCGTTTCGCTCGGCGACCGCGTTCGCCGCGAGGTTCCCGAAACGGTTCGCGAGATGCGTCGTGCGGGGATCGGCGTCGTGATGATTACGGGGGATCACCCCGAAACCGCCCGTGCGATTGCCGAGCGGTGCGGACTTCTCTCGGGCGAGCGAAAAAGGGTTGCCGTTGCCGCAGAGCTTGGTGCGCTTGACGATGCGGCGCTTGCCGAGCTTCTTCCGCAGCTTGCCGTCGTTGCGCGCGCCACCCCATCCGACAAGAGCCGACTCGTGCGGATCGCACAGGCGTCGGGGCTGGTCGTCGGGATGACGGGGGACGGTGTCAACGACGCCCCCGCCCTTCGCCTTGCCGACGTCGGCTTCGCAATGGGGGAGGGAACCGACGTCGCGCGCGAGGCAAGCGATATCGTTCTGCCAAAGGCAGGACTCGGCTCGATCTCCCGTGCCGTGCTCTACGGCAGAACCATCTTCAAAAGCATCCGCAAGTTCGTGACCTTTCAGCTCATGATGAATCTTTCGGCCGTCGGCATTGCCATTCTGGGCGAGCTTCTCGGCTTCCCGAGCCCGATCGGCGTCATGCAGATGCTCTGGGTCAATCTGATTATGGATACCCTCGGCGGACTCGCGTTTGCGGGCGAGGCGCCGCTTGCAAGCGATATGCACCTGCCGCCGAAGCGCCGCGACGAGGGGATCGTTACGCGCGAGATGCTCTCGCAGATCCTTGTAACGGGCGGCTTTACGCTCCTGCTCTCATTTCTGTTCCTCGTGCATCCCGCGTTTCGCTCCGCCTTCGGGGCTGCGGTATCCGATGCCGTGCACAGAACCGCCTTCTTCGCGTTCTTCATCTTTGCGGGGCTTGCAAACTGTATCTCGGCGCGTACCGAGCGGCTGTGGCTCCCCGCGCACGTCGGGGAGAACCGCCCCTTCCTGTTCATCCTCGCCCTCATCTCGGTCATTCAGCTGCTCATGATCTATACCTGGGGAAGCGTGTTCGGGACCGTTGCACTTTCTCCGCGCCTTCTCCTTCGCGTCGTCTCTCTCTCTCTGCTTGTCTTGCCGGCGGATCTCCTGCGAAAGCTTTTTCGCCGTCTGACACCGCCAAGGAAACAAAAGAACAGATAAATACGCACAAGGATAGGCTGCTTTCGGCGTGGGATCCGCGTTTGAAGCAGCCTATCTCATCCCCGAATACAAAAAAGTTTCGGATGCGCCTCGAAATTCTCTTTTTTTCTCTTGACAAACAGGGCGCCGTGTAGTACAATATATTCGCCGTGCAGATGTAGTTCAATGGCAGAACTTCAGCTTCCCAAGCTGACCACGCGGGTTCGATTCCCGTCATCTGCTCCAAAAAGCGCAGGGTGCCAAACGAAGTCGGATCGTAGCCATGT
>JAZNFP010000045.1:0-78679 GCA_045576095.1 Eubacteriales bacterium | reverse complement strand
GGTAACGATAAGGTCGCCGATTCCGGCAAGACCCATAAAGGTTTCAAGTCTTGCGCCCATCGCGAGTCCTATTCTGGTCATTTCCGCAGCGCCTCCAGTTATAAGCATCGCTTTTGCATTATCGCCAAATCCCATTCCGGTATTTATACCGGCGGCAAGCGCCATAATCTTTTTCAGCGCTCCCCAAAGCACAACTCCCACCACCTCGGCGTTGCTATTCACTCTCCTACAAAAGTTTGAAAAGGCTTCCGCAAGGGAAAGGGCGATCTCTTCGTCCTCGCAGGCTGCAACGATAGAGGTGGGGAGTCCGAGAGCGACCTCCTCCGCGTGGGTAGGTCCGGAAAGAGCCACAAGCTTGATCGCCGCATTTTTGATCTCATCCCGAAGGATCTCGGTCATCGTAAAGAGCGTTTCCTCTTCGATTCCTTTTGCAACGTTTACGATGATCTGACCGGAGCTTAAGTGGGGTGCCGCTTTTCGTGCGGTCGTGCGAACGAATGGAGAGGGGACAGAAAACAGTACGATATCCATACCGACACAGGCTTCTTTGATATCCTTCGTATAAGCCAGCTGCGGCGGCAGCTCGACACCGATCAGATTCGGATGCCGTCGTGTCCTTTGCAGCTCGTCAATTTCCCTTTCAATCGCCGACCAGACCGTGACAGCCTTACCGGCGTTACAAAGCAATTTTGCAAGCGCAACACCCCAAGTTCCGGCACCGAGAACGCCTACCTTGATTCTATTTGTCATGATCTCCCTCGCTGAATCTGATTTATCGGCAATATTATATCACTCTTTTCAAAATAAATCAAGTGGAAGCTTGTATTCACGGATATCCCCGAAGGGAAACCTGCTTTACCGTTTTGGAGAGCGTTTCGGCGTATGCCTTTGCCATCTCAAGCGGAACGGCACTCAGACCCTCGGCGAGGTTGCCGCCTCGGTCCTCGAATTTCTGCAAAAACAGCTTGTCGGCACCCCGAAGAAGCTCTGCCATATCGGCGATCCCCGTCTCGTCAATCATCTCGGAAACGAGCGTGGTGCGAAACTCATAGGGAAGCGTGCCTTGCTTTAGCAGCGCAATGCTTTCCAAAACGCGTGCAGGTGCGTCCCCCTCGGCAAGCAGCAGCGGCTCGTAATCGGATAGGGGAGCCTTAACGTCCATCGCCACGTAGTCAACGAGGTGCAAGTCGATCAGATGCCTTAGCATCCGGGGATTCGTACCGTTGGTGTCCAGCTTGACGAGATAGCCCATTTCCTTGATTTTTCTGCAAAAATCGGGAAGCTCGGAGCGAAGCGTCGGCTCACCCCCCGAGATGCAGACGGCATCGAGCAGCCCTCGCCTTTTTTCGAGAAACGCGAAGAGATCTCCCTCGCCGATGCACTCGGGAAGGGCGCCCTCAACGAGCGCGGCGTTCTGACAGAAGGGGCAGCGCAGATTGCAGCCCGCAAGAAAAACGGTGGCGGCGGCATAGCCGTCAAAATCGACGAGCGAAAGTCTTTCAAGCCCTTGGATTTTCATGCTCTTATCCTCAAAATCGCAACAGTCAGGAAAAGCATCCCGCATGGGATGCTTTTCGTCGGTTCAGATATGCTCGGCAGACGCAAGCGCGGCAACCGCTCCGTCTCCGCAGGCGGTCGTCAGCTGACGGACCGTTTTCGTTCTGCAATCCCCCGCCGTATAAATGCCGGGGCAGGAGGTTTTGCAATCCTCTCCCGCGATCACGTACCCCCCCTCGTCAAGCGCAACGAGCGAGGCAAAGGCGCCTGCTGCCGGTGCGTGCCCGATGGCGATGAAAAGTCCGTCGAGCCGAAGCTCCCTTGAGAGATCCCCCACAGTCAGCGTGACCGACTCAAGACGGCTCTCGCCGTTGAGAGAGGAGATAACGGCAGGCGTGACGGTCTCGATCTTGCCTTCCGCCTTGACCTTGTCGATCATCGCCTGCTCTGCACGGAAGGTATCGCGGCGATGGATCAGATAAACCTTTTCGGCAAAGCCGGCAAGGTAAAGCGCGTCCTCAAGGGCGGAGTTTCCGCCGCCGACGACGGCAACCGTCTTCCCCATGAAAAAGGCGCCGTCGCAGACTGCACAGTAGGAGATTCCGCGCCCGACAAGCTCATCCTCGCGCGCAATTCCGAGCCGACGGCTGGCGGCGCCGACCGCAAGAATGATTGAGGCGGCAGAATAGGAGCCGCCGTCGCTTTCAACGGTAAAATCACCGCTTTCCCCCGAAATGCGGAGAACGTCCTCAAAGGCGATCTCACAGCCGCATCCCTCGGCCTGCTCAAAGAGCGCCGCCGAGTAGTCAATGCCGCTGACGTGGGGCAATGCAGGATAGTTTTCGACCAGCGCGGCACGCGAGATCTGCCCTCCGATGGATTCCCGCTCGAAGATCAGAACGCTCTTTCCTGCGCGCGCTCCGTAGATGCCGGCGGTCAGCCCCGCAGGACCGCCGCCGACGATGACGATATCATATTTCATGGGAGATATTATTTGTTAATATACGCTCGGATATTCGAGACACCCACCATCTTGGTAACCGAATCACCCGAGAAGGCGAGAAGGGTCGGTGCCTGCAGGATTCCCTGCTCCTTGGCAAAGGTAGGGTTCTCATCGGCGTTGATCGCCTCGTAGGAGATCCCTGCCGCATCCAGCAGCCTCTTTGCAATCACGCAGTTCGGGCACTTGGTGGTCGTGACGAGAACCAGTCTTGCATCGGCAACGCTTGCCCCAACGGTTTCCGGCTCGGCGCCGGCGTCGCAGGAGCAGCCCGAGGGTGTCGCATCAAGGGCAAGACCGTTTACTGCGTAGGTCTTGCGCTCGCTGAACTCTGCGCGCTTACCGTCGTTCCAGTTCTGAACGGGGCGGTAGTAGCCGGTGATACGGCTGTAGACCTCAGCCTTCTTTCCGCAGATCGGGCAGGTGTACTGCTCGCCGACGAGATAGCCGTGATCGGCACAGATCGAGTAGGTGGGCGACATCGTGTAGTAGGGGAGCTTATACTTCTCGGCAATCTTGCGGACGAGCGAGGCCGCTGCGCGCCAGTCGCTCAGCTTCTGACCGAGGAAGGCGTGGAAAACGGTTCCCGAGGTGTAAAGCGTTTGCAGCTCATCCTGAATATCGAGTGCCGCGAAGATATCGTCGGTAAAGCCGACCGGAAGGTGCGAGCTGTTGGTGTAGTAGGGCGTTCCGTTATCGGATGCCGCCTTGATGTCGGGATAGCGCTTCTTGTCATGCTTGGCAAGACGGAAGGCGGTCGACTCTGCGGGCGTTGCCTCGAGGTTGTAGAGATCGCCGTACTTCTCCTGGTAATCCGAAAGACGCTCGCGCATATGGTTCAGCACGTCCTTGGTGAAGGCCTGCGCGCGCTCGCTTGTGAGATCGCATCCGATCCAGGAGGCGTTGAGGCAAGCCTCGTTCATGCCGACGAGTCCGATCGTCGAGAAATGGTTGGCAAAGGTGCCAAGGTAACGCTTGGTGTAGGGGTACAGCCCTGCCTCAAGCAGCTTGGTAACGACCTCGCGCTTGGTTTTGAGAGATGCCGCCGAAATATCCATCAGGTGATCAAGGCGCGAGTAGAACTCGGTCTCGTCCTTCGAGAGATAGGCGATACGGGGCATATTGATGGTAACGACACCAATCGAGCCGGTGCTCTCGCCCGAGCCGAAGTAACCGCCCGACTTCTTGCGAAGCTCGCGCAGATCAAGGCGCAGACGGCAGCACATCGAGCGAACGTCGTTTGGCTCCATGTCGCTGTTGATGTAGTTTGAGAAGTAGGGCGTTCCGTACTTTGCGGTCATCTCAAAGAGCAGACGGTTGTTCTCGGTCTCGGACCAGTCGAAATCACGCGTGATCGAGTAGGTGGGGATCGGGTACTGGAAGCCGCGTCCGTTGGCGTCTCCGTCGATCATGATCTCGATGAAGGCGCGATTGACCAGAGCCATCTCCTCCACACAGTCGCCGTAGGTGAAGTCGACCTCCTTGCCGCCGACGATCGCCGGCTCGTTTGCGAGATCTGCGGGAACCGTCCAGTCAAGGGTGATGTTGGTAAAGGGTGCCTGCGTGCCCCAACGGCTCGGCGTGTTGACACCGTAGACGAAGGACTGGATGCACTGCTTGACTTCCTTATAGGAAAGGTTGTCGATCTTGACGAAGGGGGCAAGGTAGGTGTCAAAGGAGGAGAATGCCTGTGCACCCGCCCACTCGTTCTGCATGATGCCGAGGAAGTTGACCATCTGGTTGCAAAGCGTCGAGAGGTGGGATGCGGGAGCAGACGAGATCTTTCCGGGGATGCCGCCGAGACCCTCGCGGATCAGCTGCTTGAGCGACCAGCCGGCGCAATAGCCGGTGAGCATCGAAAGATCGTGGATATGGATGTCCGCCTCGCGGTGTGCGCGCTCGATCTCCTCGCTGTAGACCTCGGAGAGCCAGTAGTTCGCCGTGATCGCACCCGAGTTGGAGAGGATGAGACCACCGACCGAATAGGTAACGGTCGAGTTTTCCTTCACGCGCCAGTCGGCAACCTTCAGATAGCTGTCTACGATGTCCTTGTAATTCAGAACGGCGCTCTTGGTGTTACGCACCTTCTCGCGCTGGCGGCGGTACAGGATGTACGCCTTTGCAACGTCGGCATAGCCTGCCTGCACGAGCACCGTCTCGGCGCTGTCCTGGATCGCCTCAACGGCGATCAGCCCTTCCTTGATCTTCGGCTCAAAGTCTGCCGTGACCTTCAGAGCCATGAAGTCGATCACGCTCGGATCGTAATTCTTTTTTTCGGCGATAAACGCCTTCTCGATCGCCTCTCTGATCTTCCGGAGATCAAAATCAACGATGCTTCCGTCTCTCTTTTGTACGCGATACATGGGTAGTCTCCTTCAATGCTTAGTGCCTTGATTATATCATAAGTCTTGTGCCGTGTCAAGCGGAAAAAACACAAAATATCGTTATTTTTTATTTTGCGAAACACTATATATTGTGTTATCGTAATTTGTGTCCATTTTTGTCGAGGCGGCTGCTTCGGGACCCTCGGAGAAACGCCGAGACAGCAAGAAAACTCGCGTCGGATAGATTGACAAGCGCCGTCAAGTGTGGTAAAATAGAAGACAGAAAAAACGCCCTGTAGCGTTTTTGAGCGTCCCTTCGGGCGTCGATTTTCGGCTTGGACCGAGCGTGAAAAGGAGTAAAGAGGAATATGAATTGCGTCAATTGCGGATGCCGTCTGACCTTCTTTAATGAGACCGATGAGCTTTGGGGCGGTACTGAGCGCGCCTTTTGCTACAGCTGCCGGCAGAAGATCGCCCCCTTTCTGAACGAGCAGAGCGTTGGCTCGCATATCGAGCATCTGCGCGCCAGACGGGCGCCTCTCATCGCTCGCGGAATTACCGCCGAGGGGTATGCGCATCTTGAGGAGTATTGCCGTCATCTCGATACGCTGACGGTCGTTCCCACGCCGACGGAGAAGTCTGAGGGGAAGCCTTTTGTCGGGGATGCTCCGAAAAAGCAGGAGCCGCTTTCCCCTATGGACGCCATTCGGCGTACGATCCGAGGAGAGAAGGACGCCGAGGAGACCAAGCTGACGCAAAGGGAGGAGCGCGAGCTGCGCGAGGTCGTCGTTCGATCCCATCATCTGCTCCGCAACGAGGTTCGAGAGATTGCCGAGCATCAGGGAGAAAACACGCGCATCCTCTCCGACCGCTTTGAAAAAATGCAGGAGAAGATTCGGCTTCTGACCTATCTTGCCGCGGCGGGCGCGGGCAGCGGCGTGCTTTCCTTTCTGACACTTTTGCTCTTTATGATTCTGCGTTGATATATACCGTATATATAAATAAATAAAGGATGAAACTATGAAATTCGAGGCATTGACCGATCTTCAAACGATGCAGGGAGTGTTGCCCGAGCGCATGGAGGAATATAACCGGATGCACCGTGATGTACGCGAGCATCTTTCGCTCTTGCCCTCGGGCAATGGAACGCTTCGCATCCGCGTCGGTGCCGCCCGTGACGAGGCGGCGGCAACCGATTTTGTCGCGACGGTATCCGAGCAAGCCAACGGAACAACTCAAATTTCGGGATCGATTCAAAAAACAGAAGTCGGAAAAAGACGGCTTTTCTCCATTCTTTATGGCTTGCTTTTGGCAGGTGCCGCTCGCCTGACGCTTCTCGCTCTGCTGTACGGTGCGGTGCTCGGCATCAGCCTGCTTATCGGCGGCGACAGCTTTCTTTTGCCGCTCGTTCCCTCGCTTGCCATCGCCCTTTGGATGAGCCTTTCGGCTTTGCGCGTCGCCCTTTCCAAGCGCCGCCGCATCGTCTCCTTTTTTACCTCCTACCTCGGCTGCAAGCAGCTCCCCGAGAAGGATACAAGGACGTACCGATAATGGCCCGTCAAAAAATGTTCTGCAAAGGCAGGTCCTTTTAAGGACAATTCTTGAAATTGAATAGAAATTTTCCAACCGACAGGAAAAGGACGAAGAATTGCCGAAATTCCTCGTCCCTTTTTTTATAATTTTCTTTGTCAATGGCGAAATTATTTTTGCCTTTCTTCGGCGTATTCCTTTTGCGTAATACTTAAGAGCATTTCCTTTTCTTCCTTCTTTTTTTTAGCGTCAAACACAAAATATGCAACGAGAAGGATCAGGGCAGGAATAATCCAAAAGGAAATCCCCGAAAAGTATGTCATTTTTCGGATAGGCTTGTTTCCGTCCATTGTTAAAATTCCACCGAACGCTTTGGAAAAAACGATATCTAAAAGGATGCCCATGAAAAGGCTGTATACCGTTTGCTCTTTTAAAAAGCTCCTTTTTTTCTTGACCTTGGGTTCACTCCACGCGCAGCACCTGTCTTCTTTGTTTTTCGTTTGGTTATGCCGAAAGGAAGCAGCCACTTTTTATTGGAATAACCTATCCTATTTCGTTGGCGTGCTTTATGGCAGGCGTTCGGCAGCGCTCTTTTTGCTAAGGTGTCGTTTCTCGGTCAGACGAATGATGAAAAATCCAAAGGCGGCGATGCCGACCCGAAGCAGGCAGAAGAGGACGAAGGAGAGGATCTCGGAGGGGTACACAATCCAGAAATTCTCCGAAAGATGTGAGAGCAGGGCAGCGGTTTCTTCAAGCAGACCGTAAAGGACGAGAATGAGCATCGCCGAGAGGGGGGCGTAGATTCCGTCGGGATTCTCCATTTGCTTTTCTCGCAAGAAGAGAAAATACGGGATGAGGAAAAGCAACGCAAACAGAACGGTGTTCGTTAAAATTCCCGCGAACAGTCCGTTCAAAAGCCCAATCAGAAGGCTCGTACCGAACAGATCGTTTTGCAGAAAATAGTAATCGAGGAAGGTCAGCGCCGTTTGATATACAAGTGCAAAGGGGAGCAGAACGGCAAGCACGGCGAGAGCCGAGGGAACCCCCCTTTCACGAGCGCGCGAAAAGGCGACTCCGATCGCAAAAAAAATCGGGAAGCTCGCTAAAAACTGTTGAAGAATATAACTGACCGTTGCAAGCACACCGACCGTATCGTTCATCTGCAAATACGCCGTCAGATATCCGAATGCTCCGAGAAACGCCTCGGCGGCGAAAAAAAACAGAAGGAAAATCGAAATTCGTTTGGTTCTCGACATAAGCTTCCTTTCGCCCGAACCGCTTTTTCGGGCATATCTTCAAAATTACCACGGTTATTATAGCATACTTTTTTAAAAAAAGGAAGAGAAATCTAAAATCTCAGCCCTTTACTTTTCTCTTTTGTTTTGATATAATAGAAATTGGAAAAAAGTCGGAACAAAGGAAGGGGAGCTATGCCGAAGAGCGCGAACCAGAAGACACGGATCCTTTTCCTCTATCGCTATCTTATGCGAGAGAGCGATGAGGAGCATCCCTTAACCGTTGCCGAGATCGAGCGGCACCTTGAGGCGATCGGAATGCCTGCCAACCGAAAAACCGTGATGGACGATCTGCACGCGCTTGCCGATGCAGGGGTTGATTTGCTCTCAAACCGAGGGAAGGGCGGCGGATATTTCATCGGCGCCCGCGAGTTTGAGAGTGCCGAGCTGAAGCTTTTGATTGATGCCGTGCAGTCATCTCGATTCATTTCCGAGTCAAGAAGCTGTGCGTTGATCCAAAAGCTCCTCGCTCAGACCTCGCGCCACGGGGAGAAGCATCTCGGGCGCTCGGTCTACGTGTCGGGACGGGTGAAAAGCGAGAATGCCGAGCTGCTTTATACGGTGGACGTGATTCATGCGGCGATCCTTGGGGACTCTCGGATTTCCTTCCTATACTACGACTGGACCCCCGAGCACAGGCTCGAGGCGCGTCACGGCGGAAAGCGGTATGAGGTCAGTCCCTGTATACTTTCCTGGGATAACGAGTTCTACTATTTGCTTGCCTACGACGGCGAGAGCGCCTCGCTTCGGCACTACCGTGTCGATAAGATGCGAAAGATCCGACGGGAGAAGAGCGAGCGGCAGGGCGGGGAGCTCTGGGAGCGCATCTGTCAAAGCCCCGCAGCCTACGAAAACGAGCTGTTCGGAAAATTCGGAGGAGAGGAAACGGCGGTTTTGCTCTCGGTCGACCGCTCTCTTGCCGGCGTGATCGTTGATCGCTTCGGTGAGGAGCTGCCCTTCCTTTCCGACGGTGACGACGCCGATACCTTCCGCGTTTCGGTGAAGGTTCGCGTCTCCCCCGTGTTTTTGTCCTGGGTGATGCAGTTCGGTTCGCGCGTGAGGGTTCTTGCGCCCGATTCGGTGCGAGATGAGCTGCGCGAGCTTGCTCAAAAAATACTCGACTCACACGGTGAGTCGTAAGGAGAACGTCATGAAGCAGTACGATTATCTGATCGTCGGTGCAGGGTTGTTCGGCGCTGTGTTTGCGCGCGAGATGACCGACGCGGGGAAAAGATGCCTTGTTATTGATCGGCGAGATCATATTGCCGGCAATATTTATACCGAAACCGTTGAGGGGATTGAGGTTCACAAATACGGCGCGCATATCTTCCATACCGACGATCGCCGCGTATGGGAGTACGTCAGTCGCTTTGCCACCTTTAACCGCTATACCAACTCGCCCGTTGCCGTTTACAAGGACGAGCTTTACAACCTCCCCTTCAATATGAATACCTTTTATGCGCTTTGGGGCGTTCGAACCCCGAGCGAGGCAAGGGCGCGTATTGAGCGTGAGCGTGCGCCCTATCTGACCGATTCCCCTGCCAATCTTGAGGAGCAGGCGCTTGCTCTCGTCGGCCCCGACATCTACGAGAGGCTTGTGCGAGGCTATACCGAAAAGCAATGGGGAAGAAGCGCCAAGGAGCTTCCCGCCTTCATCATCCGACGGATTCCGCTCCGCTTTACCTACGACAATAACTATTTCTCCGACCTCCTGCAGGGCATCCCCACGGAGGGCTATACCGAGATGGTCCGTCGGATGCTCAGCGGTATTGAGGTGCGCCTCCATACCGACTTCTTTGCCGATCGCGGTGCGCTGACCTCTCTTGCCGAAACGGTGGTCTTTACCGGAATGATTGACGCCTTTTACGAAAACCGCTTCGGAACGCTCGGCTATCGCAGTCTTCGGTTTGAGAGCGAGGTCCTTTCGATTGACAACTATCAGGGGAACGCCGTCGTCAACTATACCGAGAGGGAGATTCCCTATACCCGTATCATTGAGCATAAGCATTTCGTGTTCGGCGGCGGAGACAAAACCGTCATTACCCGAGAGTATCCCGCCGAGTGGCGCCCGGGCGACGAGCCCTATTACCCGATCAATGACGAGGAGAACGGCAGGATATACGAGAAATATGCGGCGCTTGCCAAAAGGGAGAAGAACGTCATCTTCGGCGGACGGCTCGGAGAGTATCGCTATTACGACATGCATAAGGTCGTGTCAGCCGCCCTTGCGGCTGCCGATCGTGCAAAGAGGGAGCACGTTCGATGAGACGGATTTGTCTTTTGACGCGCGACGAGGTTACCGCTGAGTATTTTCGAGCGCTGCTCTTTGAAAGAGCGAATCTCGTCGTGCAGGAAAACGCACGAAGGCTTCCCGATACCGATCTTGTCGTTCTTGATCTTGACAGTCTTGGTGAAGACGTGAGAATTCCCGACTCAATGCAGCGTTTGACGATTGGAAGAAGCGGAACCCCCGACCTGAAGCGCCCTTTCACCGACCGTTCGCTGATGGCGAGGTTGCTTCCCGAGAAGGAATGCGCGGTGGAGCCGCATCTTGTTCCGGAGCAGCTCAGCCTTGTGACGGGGAGCGGTGAGTATCATCTTTCGGATACCGAATACCGACTCTTGTCCGAGCTGTTTTTCGCGGATGGAGCCGAGATCGACTGTCCGAGCCTCTTTTTTCGCATCTGGGAGGGGAAGCCTCTGAATATCAATCTTCTCCGCGTGACGGTCTCGCATTTGAGACAGCGCCTGAAAAGCGCGGGGCTTTCGATCATCTCAACCCGAGGCGGCTATCGCCTTGAGCTCTGACCCCCGACCTTAGCTCGGGAAGCATTTGAAAAACGGAAAAGAAAGGAGTGTGCCAAGGCCATGCTGCATTTGATTTTGGGCGGTCCGGGGAGCGGAAAAACCTCGCTGCTTGAGCGTGAAATTCAGGGGCGGCTCAAAGGCGAATCGAAAAGCTGGCTCGTCGTACCCGAGCAGGCAACCGTTTCGATCGAGCGGCGTATGGCACAGATCCTGCCCCCGTCTGCCCCCCTCGTCTTTGAGGTGAGCAACTTTACCCGGCTTGCCGACTCGGTTCTTCGCGCTCTCGGCGGGATCGGCGTGCGATATGCAACGCCTGCCGCACGGCTTTTAACGATGTGGCGTACGCTCGGCGAGGTCGCTCCGCTGCTTCGCGTTCCGGAGCGCGACCGATCAGAGGGGGCGATTCAAAAAATTCTCGGAGCTTCAAAGGAGCTTTCGGCATCCTGCCTTTCCGCATCCGACCTTGACGCGGCATCGAAGGCGCTCGAAAGCGGCAGGCTTTCGGATCGGCTTGCCGATCTTGCTTTGATTCTCGGCGTTTACCGCTCGCTTCTCGGCGAGCACTTTGCCGATGGAGAGAGCGCCCTCGACGTTCTTTGTACCAAGATGAAGGAAACGCCCTTTTTCAAGGGGGCGTATCTTGCGTTTGACAGCTTTACTGGCTTTACCGAGCAACAGTATGCCGTGCTGGATCTGCTGATCGCACAGGCTGACGTGACCGTGACGCTCCCGCTCCCCGAGGATGCAGAGGCACAGCTCTGCTATGCGGAGCCCGAGGGGTGCTGCGAGCGTCTGACGGACCTGGCGAAGCGCCGCGGAGCTTCTGTGCGCGTAACGCGCCTTTCCGGGAACCGGCGGACCGAGTCGCCGTCGCTTGCCTTTCTTACAGGGAACCTCTGGCGCACGGAATACGGACAGCTTGCCTACGACGGGGAGACCGACGGAGCCGTTCGGCTGGTGAATGCCGCGACCCCCTATTCCGCAGCACGCTTTATTGCCGAGGATATCGCTCGCCGCGTGCAGAGTGAGGGGGCACTTTACCGTGATTTTGCGGTGGTTACGGCGAACCCCGATGCGTACCGCGGCATTCTCGATACCGCGCTTGCCAAAAGCGGAATCCCCTGCTTTTCCTCGAATCGGATCGATATTTCGGCATTTGAGCCCATGAAGCTGATTTCGAGCGCCTACGCCGTTTGTATCGGCGGCTTCCGCCGCTCCGACGTTTTGACCTACATCAAATGCGGCTTTTGCGGCGTGACGCCAGAGGAGGCAGACGCCTTTGAGCTTTATACCGAAAAATGGCGGCTCTCGGGAAAACGCATTTATGACGGAAAGCCGTGGACGATGAACCCCGACGGCTATACAGAGCGTCTGACCGAGCACGGCGAGCGGATGCTTTCCCTCGTCGCCTCGGCAAGGGAAAAGCTGCTCTCCTCTCTTGAGCCGCTTCGGGCGAGCATCGGTCGTGCGCCGATCCCGACGCACTGCCGGGCGCTGTGCGATTTTCTGCTTGCGCTTTCTCTGCCCGAGCGTCTCCTTGAGCGCGCGGAGTCGCTTTTTGCCTCGGGAGATACGGAGCGGAGCGAGCATTTCAATCGACTTTGGGATATCATATGCGATACGCTCGACACCCTTTGCGAGCTGCTATCGGAGAGTGAGGTAACGTCCGAGGAGTTTTCCGCGCTGTTTCATATGCTCGGCGAGGCGGTCGATATCGGACGGATTCCCGCCTCGGAGGACGAGGTGCTCTTCGGCTCGGCTGAGATGCTCCGAGCCGACGGTGTGAGATTCGTTTATCTGCTCGGCGCCGTGGAGGGCGAATTCCCCGCATCGGTTTCGGAAAGCGGCTATTTTACGGAGCAGGAGAAGACGCTCCTGCGCTTCCTCGGGCTTTCCATTGGGCAGGGGGGCGATCTTCGAGCCTCGCGCGAGCTGTTCTTCTTTTTGCGCGCGCTTTCCTCGGCTTCGGTCTCGGCGGCGGTTCTGAGTGTATCGCTGGGGACCGATCTGACGCCGAGACGTCCGTCGTCCGCCGTTGCGCGTATTCGTGAAATGCTCGGAGATGCTGCCCAAAGCATCAACGTCGAGAAGCTTCCGACGTCCGATCTTCTCTTTACGGTGGGAGGAGCCGTTGACCGTCTCGGCGAGCTTGCGGACACCTCGGTTTTTCCATCCCTGCGCGCGGCGCTCGCCGACGACCGTGCGGCGTGCATCGGGCTGAATGCCCTTGACGTTCCGATTGTCAACGACCGTTTGCGCCTTTCGGGCAGCGCGGCGAGCTCGATCTATCCGCAAAAAATTTCCTCTACGCAGTCGCGCATCGAGAGGTACATGCGCTGTCCCTTCTCTCATTTCTGTACCTACGTGCTTCGGCTCCATACGCAGGAGCTTGCCGAGTTTGATAACAACGAGATCGGAAGCTACGTGCATACGATGCTTGAGGAATTCTTCCGACAGAGCAGCCAAGCGGGGCGCATTCCAAAGAGCGACGCAGAGCTTGACGCCCTGTGCCAAACGATCTCGGACCGCTATCTTGAAAGGGTCGGGCAGGGGCAGCAGGTAAGCGCGAGAATGCGGAATTTGTGGAAAAATCTCCGCCGCTCCTCAAAGCTTTTGATTCGGCATATTGCGGAAGAATTTTCTCAAAGTGACTTTACCCCCCGATTTTTTGAGTTAAAAATAGGGGGTAAGGATGAAAACGATCCTTCTCCCTTCGTTTTTTGTTCGGAGGACGGGAGCGAGCTCTCCATCTACGGAAGCGTGGACCGCGTCGACAGCTACGCGGTTGACGGAAGGGTCTATCTTCGCGTGATTGACTATAAGACTGGAAGCAAGACCTTCCGCCTGAGGGACGTGCGACGCGGTCTGAATCTGCAGATGCTGCTTTACCTGTTCGCACTCTGGAAAAACAGGAATCCGGCATTCGCCGAGCGTCTGGGACTCAAGGAGGGCGATCGGATTTTGCCGGCAGGCGTGCTGTATATGGGCGCGGTTACCGGAGAGGTCAGAGTCGAACGGCCGCTTCCCGAGGACGAGGTGCTCCGTCTCGCCTCGGACGGTGCGAGACAGAACGGGCTTTTGCTTGACGATATGGAAGTGTTGCGCGCAATGGAGCACGATCTCGGCGGCCGTTTCATTCCGATCAAGCTCAACCGTGACGGCTCCTGCTCGAAGGAATCTCTGAAAAATCTTGCCTCGCTCGATCGTATGGGAGAACTTCTCGGTGAGATCGGATCGCTTTTGAACGATTGCACAAAATCAATGCGAAACGGTGATATTTCAGCCCACCCCTCATCATATGGAGAAAGCAATTGCACCTATTGCGAGATGCGTCCGATCTGCCGCGTACAAAGAGATCGGGAAGGTCTTTCCTGAGCTGACGATTCTTTTTTTGATTTTTCGACGTCTCTATTGCAATCGCTTCTGGTTTGTGGTAAAATATTCAGGTATGTGTTTTGACCGTATGAAGACGAAACCTTGAAAAGGATCGACGTATGTACTATATCTCTTTGGATCTGGAATGGAATCAGGCGTATGCGGAGCAGGCGCTTGCCGTGCAAAAGCGGCTCGAATGCCGTCTGCGCGGCGAGGTGATCCAGATCGGCGCCGTGAAGCTGGATGAACAATTGAATATCTGCGGCAGCTACAGCGTGATCGTTCGTCCGCGCTTTTTCCGTCGGATTCACCGCCACGTGATGCGTCTGACGGGGATTACGCAGGATATGATTGACCGCGGAATGCCGCTTCCCGAGGCGGCGGAGAGCTTTCGCAAATGGTGCGGCGACGAGTTCGCCTTCCTGACCTGGGGGCCGGATGACGTACCGATGCTTGAGGACAACCTCCGCGTGCATAAGATCGACGGCGAGTGGCTTCACCGTGTATACGATCTGCAGCCGATCTATAACAGTCAGACCGACGGTCTTTCCAAGCAGCGCTCGCTTGAGTTCGTGATGGAGCAGTTCGGCATTCCGCAGAATCTCCCTGCACACGATGCGCTCAACGACGCGTATTTCACCGCGCTGGTCGCACAGAAGCTCGATATTGCTAAAGGGATTGCCGAGTACCGCGTTTCGTCGGGGGATGCTCTCCTCAGCGACGTTCTCGGGAATGCGGACGTCGGACAAAAGGGCTATGTAACTCCCTCGGCTCTTCTTTCGGATCCCGCCGCCGTTTCTCCCGCATGCCCACTTTGCGGAAAGGCGCTCGGCGGAGACGGTCGCCTTGCACATCATAAGGGGCAGAAATATACCGCGCTCTTGCGCTGCTCCGAGCATGGCACCCTGCTGCTCGATTTGCGTCTTGCAAGGAACTTCAACGAAAGCTGGCGCGCACGGCGAACGCTGAATTATGCAACCGATGAGGCGATCGTGCGGCACGAGACGAAGCTTGTTGAAAACAAGGGAAGCGGCCGTCGCCGCCGCCGTCGCTCGGGAAAGACGAGGAGCGCATCGGCAGAGAAGGAGACTCCGACGGTCGGAGTCGATTCATAACGGAGAAAAGCAGCGTGCACTCCGCCGCGGGAAAAGGACGGAGTGCACGCTGCTTTTCGCCCGAAATGTAATAAAAAATCTCGAAAATCTTTACAAATGTGAAAGATTATGTTATAATATAATGTGTTAATCTATAATTACAGACCTTAAGGAGTTTTTGAATGAAGTGTCCGAGTTGCGGTGCTCTGAACAGCCGCGTGCTTGACAGCCGTCCCGTTGAGGAAGGCAACAGCATCCGCCGCCGCCGTGAATGCGAGGGCTGCGGAAAGCGCTTTACGACCTACGAGATGATTGAGACCGCACCGATCACCGTCGTGAAGAAGGACGGCAGTCGGGAGCTGTTTGACCGACATAAGCTGGCAACGGGTATTTTGCGTGCCTGTCAAAAGCGTCCCGTTGACGTTGAGCAGGTCGTTTCCGAGATTGAGGCGGAGATCGTGAATACCATGCTCGGCGAAATCCCGAGCCGCCAGATCGGCGAGCTTGCCATGAAGAAGTTGCGCGAGATCGACGAGGTTGCGTACGTTCGGTTCGTTTCGGTGTACCGCGAGTTCAGTGATATCGAAACCTTCCTTGCCGAGCTTTACAGCCTGCGCGGAACCCGCGAGAGAAAGAACGAGGAGAGCTGAAATGATTAAAAGCATGACGGCGTACGGCCGTGCGGTTGCAGAGGGACGGGATAAGGACCTGCTCGTCGAAATCCGCTCGGTCAACAGCCGCTATTTCGATTGCTCGGTTCGTATGCCGCATATTCTTGCGCCGCTCGAGGAGAGGATCAAGAGCTATATTCGCTCCGAGGTCATCTCCCGCGGCAAGGTCGACGTTTCGGTCAGCCTTGATCTGCACGCAAGCGAGAGCACGGCGCCGCAGCTCGACGAGGGGTATCTGAAGGGGTACCTTGAAACGCTTTACCGACTGCGGGACGAGTTCGGACTTGCCGACGATATTTCGGTTATGCGCGTGGCCGCCAACTCCTCGGTGTTCCGCACCGCCCGTACCGACATGGATACCGACGCCGAATGGCAACAGCTTTCCGCGGCACTGAAGGCGGCGGGTGAGAGCCACCTTGCGATGCGAAGCGCCGAGGGCGACCGCATCCGTGCGGATCTTGAGGCAAAGCTCCTTCGCGTTGCCGAGTGTGCCGACCGCATTGAGAAGCTGTCGGCAGAGGATTCGGGCGGATATCGAGAGAGGCTTGAGAGCCGACTCCGTGCGGTGCTTGCCGACAACCGTGTGACGGTTGATGAAAACCGCATACTGACCGAGTGTGCCATTTATGCCGATCGGATCGCAATCGACGAGGAGCTGGTTCGGCTGCGCTCGCATTTCGGCGCCTTTTCCGATATTTCAAACGAGAGAGCCCCGAGCGGAAAGAAGCTGGACTTCCTCATGCAGGAGCTTAACCGTGAGACCAACACCATCGGCAGCAAGGCGAACAACAGCGAGATTGCACACATTGTCGTTGAAATGAAGAACGAGCTCGAGAAGATTCGAGAGCAGGTTCAGAACATCGAGTAAGTGAAAGAGAAGGAGCATGCGGCCACATGAAGTTCATTAACGTAGGCTTCGGCAATATGGTTGCGGCGGACAGAATCGTCGTGATCGCCGGCCCCGATTCCGCCCCTATCAAGCGTCTGGTACAGGATGCAAAGGACAGCGGCAGAGTCATTGACGTCACCTGCGGCAGAAGAACCCGCGCCGTGCTTTTAACCGATAGTGAGCACGTGATCCTTTCCGCCATCCAGTCCGAAACGATCTCCAACCGCCTTGGCGAGAACGCATCCGACGAGGTTGACGAAGAGGAAGAAGCCTGATTGTTGAAACGAAACCGAAAAAGGGAGAAAATATCATGATCTATCCTACCATTGCAGAGCTTACCAAGGAGAAATTCAATCGCTACGAGCTCGTCGTCGGCGTTGCCAAGAGCGCGCGCATTGTGACCGATGAGTACGTAAAGCAGCGTACGAATGCGGATCGCATGGTTGCAAACCGCGAAACCGACCGTCCGCTCGCCTCGCTCATTGACAGCGAGTACCGCGATCAGAAGGCGGTTAAGATTGCAATCCGCCGCCTGTACGACGGCCGTTACGTGATGAAAAAGCCCGATGAGATGGAGTCGTACGAATACGGGGACGAGGCGTCCTACGACGATTAACCGAGCACAACTGAGAGCTCGTGATCCTGAAGTGAAATGACGTGGATAGGAGGGACGGTCCGATGGTAACGCTCGCCGGAATCAGAATGCTTGACGCACCGTACCACGTGGACCGTTCCTACACCTATCTTCTTCCCCAAACGCTCGCCGAGTCGGCGCGCCCCGGCAGAATTGCAAGAGTTCCGTTCGGCCGCGGCAATCGTTCGGTCCTTGGTCTGATCGTCTCGCTTGAGATGGGCGAGGAGAGTCCGGGGCTTAAGAGCGTAACGGAGCTTTTGCCCGAACGCTCCTCTCTTTCGGAGGAGATGCTCGGGCTATGTCTGTTTTTGGCGGACCACACGCTTTCCTCGGTTGGAGAGGCGCTGCGCGCCCTCTTTCCGCCGACGTTGCTGTCCGCCCACCCGAATATCCGCACCGAGCGGATTTATCGCCCCCTTTCGTCCGAGGCCCTTGCGTTCCGCCTTGAGGAAACGGGGCGGGGGCGCATCCGAAGTGCCGAGCAAAGGGCAATTCTTTCGCATTTTCTGCGGGATCCCACGCCGCTCTCATCGGCGGAGCTTGCCGCAAAGGGGCTGTCGGTATCCGCCGCATCACTCCGCGCACTGGTGGAAAAGGGGTGCCTGCTCGTGCACGAGCGCGAGCAGATCAGAAACCCCTACGAGCATCTCGCACTTTCAAGAGACGATGCCCCGATCGCGCTCAGCCGCGCACAGAATGCGGCCTACGAGAGGATTACGGCGCTTGAGGCGAGCAAGCCGCGTGCGGTGCTTTTGCACGGTGTGACGGGAAGCGGAAAGACGAAGGTCATGATGCGGATTCTTGACGACGTGCTTGCCGCGGGCAAAAATGCGATCGTGATGGTTCCCGAGATTGCCCTGACGCCCCAGACCGTCGGACTCTTTTGCTCGCGGTACGGCGAGGGGGTTGCGGTCGTCCATTCGTCGCTTTCCTCGGGAGAGCGCTTTGACGCATGGCGCCGCATTGCGGACGGACGGGTCAGGCTCGTGATCGGTACGCGCTCGGCGGTCTTTGCTCCGCTCTCCAATATCGGTTTGATCGTCATTGACGAGGAGCATGAGCATACCTACAAGTCCGAGAGCGATCCGAAGTATCATGCCCGTGACGTTGCCGCCTATCGCGTCGGAAAAAGCAACGGTTTGCTTTTGCTTGCCTCGGCGACTCCGTCGTTGGAGAGCTATACCAAGGCGAAAAACGGAACCTATACTCTCGTTGAGCTGACCGAGCGCTATGGCGGCGCCGTTTTGCCATCGGTCGAAATTGTCGATATGCGCGCCGAGCTCAGGCGCGGAAACACCTCGCCGATCAGCGATGCACTCTCCGAGGCACTCTCGGAGACGGTTGCGAGAGGGGAGCAGGCGATTCTGTTTCTGAATCGCCGCGGCTTTCACAGTACCCTGCAATGCAAGAGCTGCGGAGAGGTTGTCAGCTGTCCGCATTGCTCGGTGTCGCTTACCCATCATACGCGCAGCGAGGGGGGATATCTCCTCTGTCATTCATGCGGTTACCGTGCCGAGCCGCCGAGTGTCTGTCCAGCTTGCGGGGCAAGGCAGATCGCCTACCTCGGATTTGGAACCCAAAGGGCAGAGGCTGAGCTGACGGCGGCGCTTTCCGGATGCCGCGTGATGCGCATGGATGCCGATACTACCTCGGGAAAGCAGTCGTACGACCGAATGCTTGAGCAGTTCCGAGGCGGCGGAGCGGACGTTCTGCTCGGAACGCAGATGGTCACGAAGGGACATGATTTTCCGAACGTGACGCTGGTTGGCGTTCTGCTCGCCGACTCCTCGCTCTACGTCAACGACTTCCGCGCCTCGGAGCGGACCTTCTCTCTGCTCGCACAGGTGATTGGCCGTGCGGGGCGTGCCGCGCGTCGGGGGAGAGCCATCGTGCAGACCTACTCTCCCGAAAATGAGATTCTCGGGCTTTGCGCCGCCCAGGATTATCCCGCCTTCTACCGTTCCGAGCTTGCCGTGCGCCGATCGGCAACCTTTCCGCCCTTTTGCGATATCGTCACGCTGCTCCTTACCTCGTCCGACGAGGCAAGACTCTTTGAATCTGCAGGGGCGCTTCGAGAGCTGCTTCTTTCGCTCGCCTCGGGCGAGTTTTCGGATCTGCCCCTGACGGTATTCGGACCCTTTGAGGCGCAGATCTATAAAATCAATGAAAAGTGCCGTCTGCGTATGGTTCTCAAATGCCGAAACAGCGCGCGACTGCGTGAGCTGCTGCGCCGCCTTTTGCTTCGGTTCGGCGGTGAGCGTGCCGTCACGCTCTCGGTTGACATCGGACCGCTTTCGGTTTGAAATGACAACGCTACCCTCGAAAGGAGATTTTATGGCCATTTTGCAAATTGTCAAGGAGGGGGATCCCACTCTCCGTAAGATCAGTCGCCCCGTTGAGGAGATTACACCCCGTATCCTTCGCCTGCTCGACGATATGGCGGATACGATGCACCGTGCCAACGGCTGCGGTCTTGCCGCCGTGCAGGTGGGGGTGCTTCGCCGCATCGTTGTGATCGAGGTGGAGGAGGGAGAGCTGATTGAGCTCATCAATCCCCGTATCGTTGCTTACTCGGGAAAGCAGGAGGAGCAGGAGGGGTGCCTTTCAATCCCCGGGAAGTGGGGCATCACGCGTCGCCCTCGCCACGTGACCGTCCGTGCGCTGAACCGACACGGCGAGGAGGTTGAATACCGTGGCTCGGATCTGCTCGCCCGCGCCTTTTGCCACGAGCTTGACCACCTCGACGGAAAGCTCTTTACCGACGCTGTGATCGGAGAGGTGCAGGGGTGATATGAAGCCGAGAATCCTGTTTATGGGAACTCCCGATATTGCCGTTACCTGTCTTGAGGCACTGCTGGCGGCAGGGGAGAATATCGTCGGGGTCGTTACCCGAACCGATAAGCCGAAGGGCAGACGCGCCGTTCTGACTCCGCCCCCCGTTAAGCTCTGCGCCGAGAGGCACGGCGTTGCGGTTTTTCAGCCGCGCACCCTGCGTGACGAGGCGTTCGACGCCTACCTGCGCGAGCTTGCCCCCGATTTGATTCTTGTCGTCGCCTTCGGGATGATCCTTCCGCCGAGCGTGATTGCCTATCCGAAATACGGATGTCTGAACGTCCATGCCTCGCTTCTTCCGAAGTATCGGGGAGCCGCGCCGATGCAGCGCGCGATCATGGATGGCGAAAGCGAAACCGGAGTCACCATTATGTATATGGACGAGGGGCTCGATACGGGCGATATGATTCTCAAGCAGACGACGCCGATCTCGGATACCGATACGCTCGAAACACTGCACGACCGTCTTGCCGAGATGGGCGCGAGCCTGCTCGTCGAGGCGGTGAGGCTCGTCGTGAACGGCGAGGCCGTCCGTATTCCGCAGGACGGGACCCTCTCTACCTACGCCGAGAAGATCGGGCGCCCCGACTGCAAGCTCGATTTTTCGCGCTCGATGCTCTCGCTTGACCGACAGATTCGCGCCTTGACGCCGATTCCGCTCGCCTATTGCATCACGCCCGACGAAAAAAGCATGAAGATCGTCTCCGCTCATCCCACCGACGGCTCGGGCGCTCCCGGAACGGTTCTTCGCACCTCAACCGAGGGGGTCGGGGAGATCGTCGTCGCCTGCGGAGAGGGGGCGCTTTCGATTGTGTCGCTGCAGCCCGAGGGCAAGGGGAAGATGGATGCCGCCGCATATCTGCGGGGCAGACGGCTTGCCGTCGGCGAGGTGCTGTCCTGATGGGCGTGAATCTGCGCCTCGTTGCCCTTCGTCTGCTTGAGAGCTGGGAAAGGGACGAGACCTATCTGAATCTTTCGATGAATTCCCCGATGACGAGAGGACTTTCGCGCGAGGAGCGCGGATTTCTGACGGGTTTGCTTTACGGAACCGTCGAGCGGAAGATCACGCTCGACTATCTGATCTCGGTTGCGGCAAGACGCTCGCAGATTGACGGAGTCTCACGCAATATCCTGCGCTTGGGATTTTATCAGCTTTTCTTTATGGACAGAATTCCGCCCTTCGCCGCCGTTTCCGAAACCGTTTCGCTTGCCGAGGGGAAGGGAAGGCGCGCCTTTATCAACGGTGTTCTTCGCGGTGCACTTCGCGCTTTCGTTGACGAGCGAGGCGAGCGCCGACTGCCCTTGCCACCGCGCGAGAGGAATCTTGCCCGCTATCTTTCGATCGCCTATTCCTATCCGACCGAGCTTGTTCGGCACTTCCTGTCTCTGCTCGGCGAAGCCGAGACCGAGCGACTTCTTGCCGTCTGTAACGAAACGGCGCCTCTGACGCTTGCCGTCAATACGCAAAGGATTTCTCGGGACGAGCTTCTTGCCCTCTTTCGCGAAAAGTTTGTCCGCGCCGAGAAAACGCTGCGCTCGTCGCTTGGTATCCGCGTGCTGGACGCCGCTGCCGTGACGCTTTTGCCCGGCTTTGACGAGGGACTGTTTTTCGTGCAGGACGAGGCGTCACAGCTTGGCTCAGCGATTCTCTCTCTCAAGCCGGGGGAGCTTCTCGTCGATCCCTGTGCCTGCCCCGGCGGAAAGAGCTTTTCCGCCGCCATCCGTATGGGAGATGCGGGGAAGATCTATGCGTTCGATCTGCACGAGAGTAAGCTTCCGCTCATTACCGACGGCGCCGAGCGATTGGGGCTTTCCTCTGTTGCGATCGGTGAACGAGACGCTCGCGAGCCCGATCCGTTGCTTTTTGGAAGGGCTGATGCCGTGCATTGCGACGTCCCTTGCTCGGGACTCGGGGTGCTTGCGAAGAAGCCCGATCTCCGTTATCGCTTTGAGGGACGGGGGGAGCTTCCCTCGCTTCAGCTGGAAATTTTGACGGCAAGCGCCGCCTACCTCAAGGAGGACGGCCGACTTCTATATTCGACCTGCACCCTGAATCCTGCCGAAAACGAGGGGGTTTTTGCACAGTTTCTCTCTCAAAACCCCGATTTTGAGGCTTGTCCCTTCGAGATTGCCGATCTCTCAGCACCGACGGGATGCCTGACGCTTTATCCCCACAGACACGGCTGTGACGGCTTCTTTTACGCTCTTGCACGGAAAAGGAAGCGCCCGTGAGGAGCAAATTCAGACGAAAGGATCCGAGCCATGACCGAGACGAGAGTTGATCTCCTTTCCATGACGCCAGAGGAGCTTGGCGAGTTCCTCCGCTCAATCGGTGAGCCCGCCTTCCGCGCGAAGCAGGTCTTTTCGGCATACCACCAAAAGGGACTTACCCTCGGTGAAATGACGACGCTTCCGCGTTCACTTCGTGAAAGACTTTCGGAGTCGGTCGAGGAGCGAATGCCGACCGTTGCAAGGAAGCTCGTCTCGGCGATCGACGGAACGGCAAAATATCTCCTTCGTCTCTCGGACGGACACCACATCGAGTGTGTGCTCATGCGCTATGAGCACGGAACGACGCTCTGCATCTCGTCTCAGGTGGGATGTGCGATGGGCTGTCGCTTCTGTGCCTCTACCATCGGTGGGCGCGTGCGGAATCTTTATGCCTCGGAGCTTCTGGGACAGATTCTCGCCGTGTCGCGCGACAGCGGCGAGCGAATCGACGGTGTCGTGATGATGGGGATCGGCGAGCCGCTTGATAATTACCGAGAGGTTCTGAAATTTCTGCGCCTCGTCAACCGTCCGGACGGACTTTGCATCGGTTACCGTCACATCTCGCTTTCAACCTGCGGAGTCGTTCCGAAAATCTACGAGCTTGCCAAGGAAAAGCTCCCGATCACCCTCTCGATTTCTCTGCACGCGTCAAGCGACGAGCGCCGCTCGTCAATCATGCCGATCAATCGGCGTTACCCGATCGACTCGCTGCTTTCCGCCTGCGTCGATTATTTTGCCGAGACGGGGCGCAGAATCTCCTTTGAGTACACGCTGATTGCAGGAGAAAATGACAGCGAGGAGGAAGCGAGAGCGTTAGCAAAGCTTCTTCGGCGGTATTTCTGCCACGGCGAGCCGATTCACGTGAATCTCATCCGCGTTAACGAGGTCAGCGAAACGGGCTATCGCCGTCCCTCCCGAGAGGCGGCAAGCCGCTTTTGCGAGCTCCTCTGCCGCCTTGGCGTGACGGCAACCGTCAGACGCCGCCTTGGCGCCGACGTTAACGCCGCCTGCGGACAGCTCCGCCGTGCAGAGGAACGGGGGGAGGTACCGAATGCCTGAACAAAAGCTTCTTCAAGGAACCGTCGTCAAGGGGCTCGGCGGTCTCTTTCAGGTCATACCGGATTCCGAGGATCGATGCGTTGCCTGCCGTGCCAGAGGCAACCTGCACAAAAACGATGCAAGACTGCTCGTCGGTGACCGCGTGCTGATTTCGGAGCCGAGCGGCTCGGAGGCGGTCGTTGAGGAGATTTTGCCGAGAAGAAATGCGCTCATCCGTCCACCGATGGCAAATCTCGACATGCTCTACGCCGTGATTGCCTCTGCCAAGCCGGCACCGGTTCTTGAAACGGTCGATAAGCTTCTTGCAATTGCCGAGCATAACGGCATTCGCGTTGCGCTGATCGTTACGAAGCAGGATTTCGCTCCTGCCGCCGCCGAGAGCTACGCCGAGATCTATCGCCGCGTCGGGATCCCCGTATTTGCGATCAGCTCGGTAACGGGGGAGGGGCTCGAGACGCTTCGGAAGGACGTCGCAGAGCAAATGAGAGGCGGAGCCGTCGCGGCTTTGACGGGAGCGTCGGGTGTCGGGAAATCAACGCTGCTCAACTGCCTTTTCCCCGAGCTTTCGCTCACGACGGGGGAGATCAGCCGAAAGATCGAGCGCGGACGCCATACCACGCGTCACGTCGAGCTTTTCCCCGTTCGGGGCGGGGGGTTTTTAGCGGATACTCCCGGTTTTTCCCTTCTCGACTTCGTACACTTCGACTTTTTTGAGCTGGACGATCTGTTCGACTCCTTCCGAGAGTTTTCGCCCTATCGAGGCGCGTGCCGCTATTCGGATTGTACGCATACCGGGGAGGGCGTGGGCGAATGTGCGATTGCGCGTGCCGTTTCCGAGGGGAGAATTCCCGAAAGCCGACACGAGAGCTACCGTGCTCTTTACCGAATTCTGAAGGAAAAGACCAAATACCGATCTTAAGGAGATCTCTATGCCGAAAGGAACCAACCGTACGAAAAGGATTCAGGAAGCCATCACCGAGCTTATGCAAAAGCAATCGGAGTGGGATTCGAGGCGTCTTCGCAAGAGCTGTCTTGACGCGATCGGAAGCGGAAATGCGATTGAGAGAGCGCGGCTCGGAAACAGCATCCGCCGTACACTTACGCAGCTTCTCGAATCGGGTGCGCTCGTTTTGGGAAAGGATGAAACCGTTTCGGTCGGACCTTCCTTCGCTGCTCTTGCAAATCAATTCTCAGAGTCCTGCTCCGAACCCTCGAGGGTTTTGATAGAAAAAGAAAAAATAAAGGTTGCCCCCATCAAGGAAGCCGAATCGAAAAAGCCGAAAGAAAAGGATATGCGCCGTTTTCTCGACGAGCTTTTCGAGTCGGGCGCTCTTGCCGAGGAGGAGATCGTCAAGGCGGCCGTCGGGAAATTCGAAGCGAGGGGGGAACGAATCCACGGCGTACGGGGGCTCGCCCTGCAGGTGCTCAAGGCCTCGGTGAGCGAGGGAACGCTTCTCTGCACGGACGGTGAATACCGAAGGGCAGAGCAAAAGGGGGAGCTCGCATCCGCCAAGGACAAAATGCGCGAATTGCCTCGTAAAACCACTGCTGTCAAGGTGCAGCGCGCCACCAGAGTCAAGCCTCGCGCGGTTGCGGCTTTGGTTTCCGGGGATGCGGTGCTTGATGAAAAGAGCTTTGCCATACTTGTCAACGGGCAGGGCGGCGCATTTTTCAACGTTTTCGTCGCCAAGCTTCTCGAGTCCTATTACGCCTCGGTCGGCGTCCGCGTTTCGGGAAGATTCGTGGTCGACGGCTCGGAGGATAAGGGGATTGACGTCGTTTTCCATACGCGCGATGAGCTTGGCTTTTCGGATAAGGTTGCCGTGCAGGCAAAGACGCGCGCGAGAAGCCAAATCACCTTGAAGGAGCTGCGCGAATTTTACGGCTGCGTGCACGCCGCAGAGGGGGTTACGAAGGGGATTTTCATTACCACAGCAACCTTTACCACCGAGGCGGTCGAGTTTCTCTCCAAAAGCACGGATCTCGTCGGAATTGACGCGGTGAAGCTCTTTGAGCTTGCCTGCCGCTATGAGATCGGCATCCGTCACCGAAACGGAAAGCCCTACGCCGCCCCCGAGCTTCTCGCGGATTGATTTTACCGAGTCGCCGCCGTCCTTTTTTGGCGGCGGCTTCTTCTTTTTTCTCATTTTTTCCACGAGGGCTTTACAAAGTCGACGGAAAGTGCTATAATAATTCGGATAATACACAGGACTTCGGAGGAGGTGCTTTGCTTTGGCGTATCGCGTTGGACTTGCCACGCTTGGATGCAAGGTTTCTCAGTACGAGACCGAGGCGATCGCCGAGGCGTTTTCCGCGCGAGGCTTTCTCATCTCGGATTTTGACGGTCCGTGCGACGTATACGTTGTCAATACCTGCACCGTGACGGCAGAGAGCGACCGTAAATCGCGGCAGATGATCCGCCGCGCCCTGCGAAGGAATCCTTCGGCGGCAGTGCTCGTAACAGGCTGCTATTCCCAGCTTCGCCCCGAGGAGGTTGCGGCGATTGGTGGGGTGTCGTACGTCTCCGGAAGCGACCGAAAGCTTCGGCTTGTCGATCGGGCGGAGCAGCTGCTGTCGGGTGAGAGCATCCCGAGGCTGGAGGTCGGCGATCTTCGGGGAGCTGCGTTTGAGAGAATGTGTATCACCCGTGCGCCCCGAACGCGAGCTTACGTCAAGATCGAGGACGGCTGTGCCTGCCGCTGCAGCTACTGTACCATTCCCGCCGCGCGCGGCTACGTCCGTTCAAAGGCAAGAGAGGACGTCATCCAAGAGGTTCGCGGGCTCGTCGGAGGCGGTACCCGCGAGGTCGTTCTGACGGGAATCGAGACTGCCGCTTACGGGCTGGATCTTGACGGCTACCGCCTTCCCGATCTTCTGCTGGATCTGTCACGGGAGACCGACGTGCAAAGAATTCGCCTCGGCTCGCTTTCCCCCGAAATGATGACTCCCGAAACGGTTGAGCGGCTTGCGAGAATTCCAAAGCTCGCGCCGCATTTTCATCTGTCGATGCAAAGCGGCTCGGATGCCGTTTTACGCGCTATGCGCCGCCGCTACCTGTCGGGGCAAGCCCTGACGGCGCTTCGGATGCTGCGCGAGGCAATGCCGCACGTGCAGTTCACGACCGATATGATGGTCGGCTTCCCGGGAGAGACCGAGGAGCTGTTTCGGGAGACCGAGGCGTTTTGCCGCGAGGCAAGGTTTCTGCAAATGCACGTTTTTGCCTATTCCAGGCGTCCCGGGACCCCGGCTGCCGAGCTTTCGGATCAGGTTGACGAGGGAGACAAGCGCCGCCGCTCCGCCGCTTTGATTGCGCTCGACCGCGAAATCCGCGGCGAGATTCTTTCCGCGATCTGTCGGGCGGGGGAGCCTCTTACGGTGCTCTTTGAGACCGCGTGTGAGCCGGGAGTCTGGCGCGGACATTCCAACGAGTTTTTCGAGGTTGTAACGGAAAGCGAAGCGCCCCTTGCGGGACGTCTTGCCTCGGTGCTTCCGCTTTCTGCCCCGAACGGGCTCTTGCGTGCAAAGCTCCTTGATTTTTACGATTAAAATTTGACGGACATCCCGTCACGAAAGGAATACGAAATGGATAATCAGAAGAAGACCATGGACAAAATCGTCGCGCTTTGCAAGAACCGCGGCTTCATCTTTGCGGGGTCCGAGATTTACGGAGGACTCTCCAACTCCTGGGATTACGGTCCTCTCGGTGTTGAGTTCAAGAACAACGTCAAGCGCGCTTGGTGGAAGAAGTTTGTGCAGGAGAATCCGCATAACGTCGGTCTTGACAGCGGAATTATCATGAATCCGAAGGCATGGGTGGCATCGGGACATCTTGGCGGCTTTTCCGATCCCCTGATGGATTGCCGCGTTTGCAAGAGCCGTCACCGTGCCGACAAGCTGATTGAGGATTACGTCTTTGAGAACAAGCTTGACCTGAACCCCGCTGCCTGGAGCGACGAGGAGATGAGCTCGTTCATTTCCGAAAAGCGCATCGCCTGCCCCGATTGCGGAAGCAACGATTTTACCCCGATCCGCAAGTTCAATCTGATGTTTAAGACCTTTATCGGCGTCACCGAGGATTCGACCAATACGGTTTATCTCCGCCCCGAGACGGCGCAGGGCATCTTCGTCAACTTTAAGAACGTTGCCAGAAGCACCCGTAAGAAGGTTCCCTTTGGCATCGGTCAGATCGGAAAGTCCTTCCGCAACGAAATCACTCCCGGCAACTTCGTGTTCCGTACCCGCGAGTTTGAGCAGATGGAGCTTGAGTTTTTCTGCAAGCCCGGCACCGATATGGAGTGGTTCACCTATTGGCGCAACTACTGTGCCGAGTTCCTTTACTCGCTCGGCATGAAGGCCGAGAACGTTCGTCTGCGCGATCATTCCCCCGAGGAGCTTTGCTTCTATTCGAAGGGGACGACCGACATTGAGTTCCTGTTCCCGTTCGGCTGGGGCGAGCTCTGGGGAATCGCCGACCGTACCGATTACGACCTGACCCAGCATCAGAACACCAGCGGCGAGTCGATGGAGTATTTCGATCCCGAGACGAACGAGAAGTATATTCCGTACGTCGTTGAGCCCTCGCTCGGTGCCGACCGCGTTGCCCTCGCCTTCCTTTGCGATGCTTATGACGAGGAGATCGTTGACGAGGCGAAAAACGACGTCCGCGTGGTGCTTCGTCTGCATCCCGCGCTCGCACCGATCAAGGCAGCCGTTCTGCCGCTCTCAAAGAAGCTCTCCGACAAGGCAGGCGAGCTTTACGCCGAGCTTTCGAAGCATATGAACGTTGAGTTCGACGAGTCGGGCTCGATCGGTAAGCGTTACCGCCGTCAGGACGAAATCGGAACGCCCTATTGTATCACTTATGACTTTGACAGCGAGGTCGACGGATGCGTTACGGTGCGCGACCGCGATTCGATGGAGCAGATCAGAATGCCGATCACCTCGGTACGCGGGTATATCGAGTCGAAGCTCGTATTCTGATTTTGATTCAAAATGCTTTTGTTCTGCGGGGTAACGGCGTTGTTTCCCCGCAGAGAATTCTTTGAAGGCAAACGGAGAACCGGTACATGATACATCCTATCGCTCTGCGCGCCAAATACCGGAAACGGAAGCGGCGCGTGAGAATCCTTTTCGTGGTGTTGCTTCTTCTCCTGTACTACGTGATCGGACTTTCGGCTCCCTTCGTTTATCTCCGCCCGACGGGGCAGGGAAGCGGCGATCTCTCGCGCTATACGGCCGAGGGAGAGGGCAGCGAGCGCGTCACCTTGATTGAATCAAACGTTGAGGCGCTTGAATACCGATTGCGCTTGATTTCCGAGGCACGGCAGGAGATTCTCATCACGACGTACGATTTTAAGGAGGGCTCTGCCGCCGATGCCATCGCAGCCGAGCTCCTATGCGCTGCCGATCGCGGAGTGCGCGTGCGGATTCTCGTTGACGGACTTTGCGGCATCACCAATATGGAGGGGAGAGCCTTCTTTCAGGCGCTTTCGACCCATCCGAGGATCGAGCTTCGACTCTATAACCGCCTCAATCCTCTTTTGCCCTGGAAGATGAGCGGGCGCCTGCACGATAAAATGTTCGTCGTGGACGAGTGCGCCTATATCGTGGGCGGAAGAAACACTTGGGATCGCTTTCTTGGCGATTTCGGTGCAAAGGATGAAAGCACCGACCGTGAGCTTCTCGTGCTTTCCACCGATCCGAACGACCCCGAGAACTCGATTATTGAGCTCAAGGCCTATTTTGAGACGCTTTGGGACTCGGACGTTGTAGACCGACTTTGGAGTCTCGGCGCGGACTATGGCGATGCAAAAATGGAAAAGGAAAGGCTTAGGATCAAGGCGGCGGCGTATACCGATTTTTCGTTTGAAATCGCGGGGAGCTTTCTGGATTGGCTGACCGAGCACACGCTTGCGACCGATCGCGTCTCGCTCATTACCGGCGAGATCGGTATATACGGAAAGAGTCCCGACGTCTGGAGCGAGATGAAGCAGCTGATGCTTTCGGCTACCGAGAGGGTGGTCGTGCAGGCTCCCTATATCGTTTGCAGCAAGGCGATGTACCGCGATCTTGCCGAGATCGACTCGTCGGTGCCGCTGACGCTCGTCACGAACTCAATTCTCAACACCGACAACAAATTCACCCCCGCCGACTATCTGTACCATCAGGATGAGATTCTCAAGAGCGGTGCCGAGATTCTTGAGTATAACGGCGAGAAATCCACCCATGCGAAGACGGTTCTGATTGATGATTCGCTCGTTCTGATCGGCTCCTTCAATCTCGATCTGCGAAGCACCTATATGAATACCGAGCTGATGGTGGTAGTCGATAGTGAGGCACTCGGTGCGCTCGTCGAGGAGAGTCTGACGGATCTGTATGCCGATTGTACCGAGGTTGGGCCCGGAACGACGGTTGACGTGCTCGTTCGGGAAATGCCTTTTTATAAGAGAGTGTGGTACTACGTGTTCGGGATCCTGCTCCAGCCCTTTCGATTCGAGCTTTAATTTCAAAAACAGAAGCCGCCCCTGTCACTTCCGGCCGGGGGCGGCTTCTTTTAATGCTGGGTCAGAGAATACTTGTTGAGATACGCGCGATAGCTCTGGTTGAAATCTTCGCTGCCGGAACGGATGTCCCGGGTGTAGCGGTGCATTCCGAGCACGTCGTGCTTTGAGAGCTCGATCATGCAGGCGGCAATGTTGGAGCAATGGTCGGCAACGCGCTCAAGATTGTTGAGGATATCCGAGAGCACGAATCCGTGCTCAATGGTGCACTCGCTCTTTTGTAGGCGAAGAATGTGCTGCATCTTAATCTGATCGCGCAGATGATCGACGACCTGCTCAAGGGGCTCAACGAGCGCAGCCGCTTCAAAGTCGCGCTTCACGTAGGCATCGCACGCCATCAAGACGGTTTCACTGACGGCAGCGCGCATGACCGAAAGCTCGCTTTGCGCTCTCTCGGAGAAGGCAATCCTCTTCTCTCGAAGCTCCTCTGCCGACTCCACGATGTTGACGGCATGGTCGGATATACGCTCAAAATCGCCGATAACGTGCAGAAGCTTCGTGACGCTGTGGCTGTCCGATTCGGAAAGATCGTGGGCGGAAAGCTTGATCAGATAGCCCCCGAGCATATCCTCGTATTCATCAACCTCGCTTTCATCGGCACGGATCTGTGCGGCGATTTTCTCGTCATAGGCATCGAGCAGTGAAAGCGAATTTTCAAGGGCGGTGCAGGCAAGGTGCGCCATCCTTGCCGTGATCTTCTCGGCCTGCTCAACGGCAACCGAGGGGGTGGCAAGCAGGCGGTCGTCGAGCATATTGACCTTCTCGGTTTCCTCGGGGTCGTCCTTGATGGTCAGTCGCGCAAGGGTCTCGAGATGCTTGCAGAAGGGAGCAAACACAACGACGGCGATCAGCTTAAAGATCGTATGAACGGCGGCAACGCCCCACATATCAATCGTTTTGCCGACGAAGGCAAAATTCAGGAACAGATCAAGGGTGAAGAAGCCACCGTATACCACGCATACCGAAATGATATTGAAATAGAGATGGATCAGCGCGGCGCGACGTGCGTTTTTATTGGCTCCGATTGACGAAAGAAGGGCGGTTACGCAGGTGCCGATGTTCTGTCCCATGACGATCGGGAAGGCGGCACCGTAGGTGATCGCACCGGTGGTCGTCAGGGTTTGCAGGATGCCGACCGAGGCGGAGGACGACTGCACGATCGCGGTCAAAACGAGACCTGCCAGAATTCCGAGCAGGGGATTCTCAAACATCGTCAGAATCCCGGCAAAATCGGGATCCCCCTTCAGTCCCGCGACCGATTCGCTCATCAGATCCATTCCGGTCATCAGGACCGCAAAGCCGAGAAGCACGTGTCCGACGTCCTTTTTTCGATCGCTCTTTGCAAGCATGGTGGTGCAGATGCCGATGACGGCAAGAACCGGCATCCATGCCGATGGCTTGAGCCAGGCAATGACACTGGTAACCGATTCGCCCCCCTCGATGCCCGACAGACCCGTCAGCCAGGAGGTCACGGCGGTACCGACGTTTGCACCCATGATGATGCCGATCGTTTGCGCCAGTGTCATCAGTCCCGAGTTGACGAATCCAACGACCATGACGGTTGTGGCAGAGGAGGATTGGATGATGGCGGTTACGCCGAGTCCGAGAAGAAATCCCTTGAAGGGATTTGAGGTCAGGCTTGAGAGAATGCTTTTCATGCGGTTTCCGCCGCAACGCTTGAGCGCATCCCCCATGCCGTTCATGCCGAACAGAAAGAGTGATAGCCCGCAGAGCAGCTGAAGGGCATCAAAAATGTCCATAGATTCGTCCTTTCGAGTTTTTGACGGTGTGTACTGTTTTTATATCAGGGCTTGTCCGTTGATTTGCAGACGGAAACGCATACCGAGACGCTCGGCCGCCTTGCGGCACATCATCATGCGACCGAGAAAAATTTCAAAATAGTCCATCACCGAGCTGATCGTCCTGTCAATCGTCAGATGCAGTCGGATTTCTCTCTCTTGGAGATCAAGGGAAAGCTCGGAGCGCTCGACCGAGTAGTTGACGCGGTCGTGAATGTCAAAGGAGGCGACGTCGGCGTTTCGCACGCGGCTGCGACGGACGTCGGTTTTGTCGGCGAGAATCAGGGCGGCGGAGATGGGGTTCACGGGAATGCCGGTGCCCTCGTCGTGGTTGCCGATGGCGGTTACGATCTCGGCAATATCCGCGGCGGGCATTTGCATACGGTCAAGAATGCGGAATACCATCACGGCGCCGCTTTGCGAATGATCGGTGCGGTTGACGAGGTTGCCGATGTCGTGCAGATACCCTGCGATCTTCGCAAGCTCCACCTCGCGCTCCGTGTAGCCGAGCATCGAGAGAATCTTGGCGGCCTCGCTTGCCACGCGCATCACGTGCGCGAAGCTGTGCTCGGTATAGCCGAGCTCCGCCAGGGATCTGTCGGCAGCTGTAATATACGTGCGGATATCACCGTCTTTTATCAGCTCGTCGTAGGTCAAGGCTGCGTTTCCTCCGCCCCCTGCTCCGAGCCTTCTCCGTCCTCCTTGCTTTCGATCGGATGAAGCGGAATCGGAATGGTGATGCTCGGCGCACCGTTTTCCGCCGTTACGGTATCGGCGGCAGGCTCTGCCTCTGTAGTACCGGATGCCTGGGCCTCCATAACCAGCGAGGAGATGAGGACGCCCTGCTCCTTTTTGCTCAGCTCGACTGCCTTTCGCTCGAGTCGGATGCTTTTGGCGCGCTGGCGAATGAACGATCTCTCCTCGGTCGGGTCATGGAAGGCGGCTTGATAGTCGTCCAGAATCTCGTCCTCTCCTCGCTTTTTCAGCGCAAATGCCGTCAGCTTACGGACGATGTCGTAAAGGATTGCAAAGGTCGGAACGCCGAGAAGGAGTCCCGCAAAGCCGTAGAGTCCACCGAAAAGAAGCACCGAGAAGAGAATCCAGAAGCTTGACATATCGATAGAATTCCCGACGACGAAGGGATCGAGAATGTTGCTGTCAATTTGCTGGATGATGATGACGAGAACCACGAAATAGATGAATTTGATCGGGTCGATCATCAGAATGATCAAAGCGGAGGGGATCGTTCCGATATAAGGACCGAAGAAGGGGATGATATTTGAGGCGCCTACCATGATCGAAACGAGCGCCGCCTGGGGGATTCGTACAATCGAGCAGGCAATAAAGATGAGAATTCCGACGATCGTGCAGTCGAGAATACGGCCGCTGACGTAGTGGCTGAAAACGAAGTTGATATATCGGATTTCCTCGACGATAATATCGGCCCATCTTTTGGGAAACGCACCGTAGATCAGAAGCTTCCCCTGCTGGGTGAATTTTTTTCTGCCGGCGAGGGCATAAGCCGTGACGACGATGCTGACGACGGTATCGAGAATCAGGTTGATGAGAACGCGACCGACGTTGATCGTACCGGAGATAATGCTCAAAATCGGTGCCATGGCGTCGGAGTCGCCCGACAAAAGCGATTCGAGATAGGGCTGAACGGAGTTCTGAAGCCAGAAGGAAAGATCGGTATTGAAATCCGAAAGAAAATCGGTTATTTTCTCGGTCAGCTCGGGGTTCTTGTCTCCGATCAGATCAACGACCCAGCTTGAAAGCCGCTGCAGGTAGCTCGGAATGTTGTTGATCAGAAGCGAGATGCTTTCGAACAGCTGCGGAAGAACCGAATTGAGCAGGGCATAGATCGCTAAAAAGAAGCAGAGAATTGCCACAAAAATGCTCGTCATTTCGGCGCCGCGGCGGATTCTTTTTTCGGTTGTTCTTCCCGTTTGCAGCCGGCGCCGGAATACGTGCTGCACGTAAAAATTCCCGATCGGACCGTCAAGGAGATTGCAGATCGGCTTCAGCACGAATGCCAAAATACCGCCGACCACGAAGGGGGCGACGGCCGAGAGGATGCGGTCGATGAGATTCCCCGCAAAGCCGAGCCGATCGATCAGAAAGGATAGCAGAACGCAGGCGGTAACGATCGCAAAGCAGACGGCCAAAAGTGCTGCAGGGCGGCGCAGGCGATTTTTCATTTTCAACTCCGTAATTTCTATGGTTGTCAAAGGGGACTACAGCCCCTTACTTTCATTCTATCATATTCTACCGCAAAAATCAAGGAATTTTGAAAACCCTTTCCAAATTCACAAAATTGAAATATTTGACGGCGGATTCTCTGCACCTTGAGAAATCCGCATAAATACCAGCTTTTTTTCGGTGCGGTAATCAAAAAACAAAAATCGCCGAAAAAAAACACAAAAAACATTTGCATTTTGCGCCAATAAGTGATATAATGGAAATACATCTAACCGTTTCCGTATACGCAATTTCAAAAAGGAGTACAACCAATGAAACACACGGTCAAAAAGGCGGCGGCGTTCCTCGTTGTTCTGACGCTTGCGGTCGCAATCTTTTGTATCAGTGCCTCAGCCGCGGAGCCGTCCGGCTCGGGAGATTCCACCGCATTCTCCGTGCCCGCTCTTGCCGAGGATATCAAGGCGGAATTTGCCGAGGCGGCGGTCATCGGCACCTACTGCCAGCAGTTCTTTGATTTTCTGGAAACCAATCGGGATTATCATTACATCGCACTCGGCGTTCTTGCTTTGATTCTTTGCTTCTTCGGTTATCGGCTCCTGCGCCTGTTCTTGCTTATTATCGGATTTATCGGCGGCTGCTACGGCGGATTTATCCTTTATCCGCACGTCGTGTCCTGGATTTCCGGCATTCCCGAGTTCGTGGAGCTGATCGTTGCGGGCATCTTCGGCATCGCCGCCGCAATCCTGATTCATTTCCTGTTCCGCGTTGCGATCGTTGCCGGTGTTGGCTATGGCGTGTTCCTGCTTTCCGCATCCTATTTTGCGGACGTGTCGAACGCGCTGCTGTATCGGATCGTCGTTGCGATCGTCGTGGCAATCGTTGCGGCACTTTTGATCAAGGTCGCATTCGTGTTCGCAACGGCACTCGGCGGCGGCGTGATCGCCGTGGCGCAGCTTGGCTCGGGCGTATCTGCGCTTCAAACCGTTCTGTACGAGAACGAGGCGGTATTCTCCTATCTTGAGCCGCTTGGTATCCCCTCGCTCACCGTTGGCGTTGCGATCGGTCTTCTGATCGGCTTGCTTGGTATCCTGTTCCAATTTGCAAATACGCGCAGAAGAAGAGCGTAAAAGCTTTGTATGCGGGCGACACCTCGGTGCCGCTCGCATTTTTACGGAGAAAAAGCTATGCTGACTAAAAAAGAAATTGACAGAATTAACGAGCTTGGGCGCTTGATGCGCGAGCGGCCGCTTACCGAGCCTGAGCTTGCCGAGCAAAAGCGGCTGCGAGAGGCGTATCTCGTATGGTTTCGTTCCTCGCTCCGCGGGGAAGACGAGTCGGTCGCTCCCGAGAAAAATGGGGATCGGTAGGATGGAGAGCTTTCGTTTTGAGGAGGCGCTTTCCGCGCTTCCCGATCTGATCGCCGACGAATCCGAGGAGATGCGGCATTTCTATATTGCCATCGACGGTGTGAGCGGAAGCGGTAAAAGCATGCTTGCCGATCACCTTGCAGAGAAGCTCGGCGCTCCCGTGATTCATATGGACGACTTTTATCTGCCGCTTTCCGAAAGAAGCGGAGCGCGTATTGCAGAGCCGGGATGGAACGTGGATTACGAGCGGTTTCGCCGCGAGGTTGCGGGCAATGCCCTGAAGGGGAGCCCGATCTCCTATGGGATTTTCGACTGTGCCTCGCAGTGTATTCAAAGGACGGTTACGCTTCCCGATTCCCGTTATCTGATCGTCGAGGGGTGCTACGCCATGCATCCCGAGATCCCCGATTTTTACGATTTGCGGATTGTTTTGACGGCAGAGCGTTCTCTCTGTGAGAGTCGGATTCGCGCCCGAGATGGGGAAGCGGTGCTCGAGCGGTTTCGCCGCGAGTGGTTTCCGCTTGAGGATGCCTATATGCAAGCCTATATGATTCGGGAACTCTCCGACGTCGTCGTATGGTCGGGAGAGATGCCTCAAACGTCGGGAGACTGTGAGAACTTCCGAGGCTTTGAAATGGATTTTTCATGGAACGACACTCAATGAAATAAAATCAGTGACACAAGGAGGATGAATCGATGATCTATCGAAGCTTTGCGGGACGCGACTGCTCGCTTCTCGGCTTCGGAACGATGCGCTTCCCAAAGACCGAGGATGGAAAAATCGACGAGCGAGAGGCGGAGCGCATGCTTGACGCCGCGTATGCCGCGGGAGTGAACTATTTTGATACGGCTTATCCTTATCACGACGGAGAATCCGAGCCCTTCGTCGGGCGTGTGCTCTCGAAATATCCGCGCGAAAGCTACGCTCTTGCCACCAAGCTTCCGCTTTGGCTGATCGATTCCGCCGAGGCTGCCGTTTCCATGTTTGAAAAGCAGCTGGAGCGTCTTGGGGTTGATTATGTCGATTACTATCTTTTTCACTCGCTGAATGCGTCAAGCTGGCGGGACAAGGTGGTCGGATACGGCTTGATTCCGATCTTTGAAAGGCTGTGTAAGGAAGGGAAAATCCGCCGTCTCGGATTCTCCTTCCACGATAAGTACGAGGCCTTTGAGGAGATTGCCACCTATCGGAAATGGGATTTCTGCCAGATTCAGTATAACTATTTTGACACCAAGGGCGGTCCCGGCAAGAAAGGATACGATCTTACCCTTCGGCTCGGTATTCCGCTCGTGATCATGGAGCCGATTCGCGGCGGAAGCCTCGTGCATCTTTCCGAGGAGATCAAGGAACGCTTTGCCGCGATCGATCCCTCTCGCTCACTTGCCGATTTTGCCCTCTCCTGGGTTGCCTCGCAGGAAAACGTGTGTGTCGTTCTCAGCGGCATGTCAACGATGGAGCAGCTCAAGGAAAACCTCAAAACGCTTGGCAGTGACTTCCGTCCGCTGTCCGAAGCCGAGCTTTTGGCAGTGACCGAGATCGCAGATCGGATCCGCGACTCGGTTTATAACAACTGCACGGGCTGTCGCTACTGCGTGCCGTGCCCTGTCGGTGTCGATATCCCCCGCGCCTTTTGGCTTTTGAATCAATCGGGAATGTTCCCAAAGCAGCTTGAAGAACAACGCCGAAGATACCTCTCCAACCCCGAGACACTCGCGTCTCTGTGCGTTTCCTGCGGTGCCTGCGAGGAAAAGTGTCCGCAGCAGCTTCCGATCCGAGAGGATCTGAAGCGCGTGGTTGCGCGCTTTGAGAGCTCTCTCTGACTGCAGCATCCAAACGAAAAAGCTGTCCCGAGTGCAATAATCTGCACTCGGGACAGCTTTTTGAGTTTCCGGCGGAATATCTTTATTTACCCTCGTGCTCGGCAAGCCAAGCATCGGCGTTCTTTTTCGAAAGCCGCGTGATCTTCTCCGCGGGATACGGAGACTCGGCACCGCCGTTCGTGTAAAGGAAGGCGTTTCCCTCGGGGGTTACATAAAGCGACTCCTCGTAGCCGGCGGGATCGCCGAGACAGCCTGCCGTAGCCTTATACAGCAGAGTTGCGGTCTCGGTGTCGTACTCTTTTTTGCAGATGATTTTTTTCATGGGGATCCTTTCTTGTGGTTGGTATTTTCTTCATTTGCAAAATGATTATAGCATACCCCATTCGGAATGTCAAGTGGGAGATTATGCCGTCAAGGAAGCGAGGGCGCTTTCCGACGCGCCGCCAAGCCCCCCCGCTTTTTTATTTGCCTCAGAAACCGAGCCCTGCGGCACCGACGATACCGGCATCGTTTCCGAGCTTGGCAATTTTCAGCTTCGTTTGAGGACCGCGGGCATTCTCGCCGCCGTATCTCTCGTGCTTGAGACGCGCCTCGATGGGCTTGGTCAGATACTCGCCCTCGTTGCAAACGCCGCCGCCGATCGAAAGAACCTCAGGCTGGAAGACGTTAATGATATTCGCAAGACCGGTCGTCAGGTAGGAGATATATTCGTCAACGACCTCCTTGCCGGCAGCATCGCCCGCCTTCATCGCGTTGAACGCCGTGCGAGCCGAGACCTTGCCGTTCTCCTCAAGCTCCTTCACCATCAGGCTCGGGATTCCCCGTCTCCGGCATTCCTCGATTTTGTCCTTCGTCATGTTGGTCAGACCGGTTGCGGAGCTGTATGCCTCCCAGCATCCGCGGCGACCGCAGGAGCAGGGGCGTCCGCCCTTCTCAATGACCATGTGCCCGAGCTCGGCACCGAAATGGTTAAAGCCCGAATATACCTTTCCGTCGATGATAATGCCACCGCCGACACCCGTCCCGAGCGTTACCATGACCGAGTGCTTTACGCCGGCAGCAGCGCCAACCAATGCCTCCGCAAGGGCGGCTGCGTTGGCATCGTTTTCAACGATAACGCGCTTGACGGGAAGATACTCCTTGAAAATCCTTGCGATCTCGAAATTCTCAAAGGGAAGGTTGTTTGCATAGGTGACAACGCCGCTCTCACTATTACAGCTTCCGGGAGAGGCGATGCCGACCGAGGCAACCTCGTCAAGAGAAATTCCGTTTCTCTCCAAAAGGCGCTTGGCGAGGTCGGTCATATCCTTGATGATGAGCTCGGGGGCGCGGTTCGGATTGGTAGGGACGCTCCCTTTATCGAGAATCCTAAGAGATTTGTCGCAGATACCGATTGCGATATTGGTACCGCCGAGATCTACACCGATATAATACATAAATCTTCTCCTTTTCCGTCGGACGTTTTCTGCTTTTTTCTGTCACCGAAAGGCTTTTTACGCTTTCATGATACCCTGTTTATTATAATTTTATTATAATAGAATCGACCGCGAAAGTCAATAGGAGTCGGTAAAAAAGAGCGTCACAAAAAATTAACAATTTGAATTTGCGGGAACGTATTGAAAATAACACGAAAAAGGTATACAATAGCATCGACCAAATGCAGAGAAACGGTATTTGGATTCAGTGAGGACGAAAAATATGGCACGTTTTGTATATGCGGATAACGCGGCAACAACCCCGGTTGCCAAGGAGGTCGTCGAGGCAATGCTGCCCTGCCTGACCGATCATTGGGGGAATCCATCAAGCCTCTACGGAAAGGGGCGGGAGGCGGCGACGCTTCTTTCGGATGCACGCGCATCGGTTGCAGGATCTCTTGGCTGCAAGCCTGAGGAGATCTATTTCACCTCGTGCGGAAGCGAATCGGACAACTGGGCGATTAAGGGCGCGATGCATCGCGCAAAAAAAGGAAGAAATACACTGATTACCTCAAAAATCGAGCATCACGCGGTGCTCCGTACCTGTGAGGCTCTCGAGAAGGAGGGGTATCGCGTCATCTATCTTGACGTAGACGAGTACGGTGTGGTCGATCTGGAGCAGCTTCGTTCGGTCATCGACGAAACGACGGCGCTCGTTGCGGTCATGTATGCCAATAACGAGATCGGAACGATCCAGCCGATTGCCGAGATTGCCGAGATTGCACATGCAAACGGAGCCTTGATGTTTACCGATGCGGTGCAGGCGGTTGGGCACGTGGCGATTGATCTTTCGACGCTCGGAGTGGATATGCTGGCGCTTTCCGGGCATAAATTCAACGCACCGAAGGGTGTGGGCGCGCTTTACGTCCGTCGCGGCGTGCAGATCGGAAGCTACATTGACGGAGGCGGGCAGGAGCGTCGCCGCCGCGGCGGAACCGAAAATCTTGCATCAATTGTCGGGCTTGCAAAGGCACTTGAGCTGGCGGTGGAGAGGCTCCCCGAGATGGATGCGGTTCGTCAGAGACGCGACCGCCTTCAGAGGGCTCTTCTTCGGATTCCGTATTCGCGCCTGAACGGTCACCCGACCGAGCGCCTTGCGGGAACGCTCAATATCGGCTTCGAGTTCATCGAGGGGGAGAGCATGATCCTGTGGCTCGATATGGCGGGGATCTGTGCTTCGACCGGCTCGGCATGCTCCTCCGATTCTCTCGATCCCTCGCACGTTTTGCTTGCGACGGGCGTTCCGCACGAGAAGGCACACGGCTCGCTTCGTCTTTCGATTTCGCATGAGACGACCGACGAGGATATCGACTACATTATTGAAACCCTGCCGCCGATCATCGAGAGACTCCGCGAGATGAGTCCGCTTTATGAATCGGTTATGCACGGAAACGAAGGATAAGGACTGAAGGGAAAGGAAATCACTATGCAGTACAGCGATAAGGTAATGGACCATTTCACGCATCCGCGCAACGTTGGCGAGATCGAGGCTCCGAGTGGCGTCGGTCAGGTTGGAAACGCCAAGTGCGGAGATATTATGAAAATGTATCTGAAGATTGAGGACGACGTCATCGTTGACGTGAAGTTCAAGACCTTCGGCTGCGGTGCCGCTATTGCAACCTCGTCGATGGCAACCGAGCTGATCAAGGGAAAAACCGTCGCAGAGGCACTTCAGCTGACCAATAGCGCCGTCGTTGAGGCGCTTGAGGGGCTTCCTCCCGTGAAGATTCACTGCTCGGTGCTCGCCGAGGAGGCAATCAAAGCCGCCCTTGCCGATTATTACACGAAGATCGGCAGACCGATTGATTTTGAGCTTGAGAGCGATTGCAAGGAGTGCGAGGCGCACAACTGAACGCCTCGGCAGGAAAACGAAAGAGGGAAGAACGGACGGGTGTCCCGTCCGTTCTCTTTTTAGAAAGGAGCGTCTATGCGTGTTTTGCTTGGTATGAGCGGGGGGCTCGACAGTGCCTACAGCGCGCGGTGCTTGCTCGACGCAGGGCATCGCGTTGAGGGAGCGATTCTTCGGATGCATGAATATACCGAGCTTGACTCGGCACGTGCCTCGGCAAGAGAGCTCGGAATCGCTTTGCACGAGCTTGACGTGACCGAGCTCTTTAGGAATACCGTCATCAAAAATTTTGCCGAGGAATACCGATGCGGCAGAACTCCGAACCCCTGCATCCTTTGCAACGAGCGAGTGAAGTTCCGAGCGCTGCTGAAGTATGCGCTGGAAAACGGCTTTGAACGGATTGCAACGGGGCACTACGCGAGAATCACGGAAAACGGCGGCAGGCACGCAATATTACGCGGTGTTGATTCGAAGAAGGACCAGAGTTACGTTTTATGGCGCCTTGACGAGGGGGTTTTGTCGCATCTTCTGCTTCCACTCGGTGGAATGACGAAGGAGGAGGTTCGCGGCTCCGCACGCAGCGCATCGCTTTCCACCGCAGAAAAGGCGGAGAGCCGAGATATTTGCTTTATCCCGGACGGCAATTACGCCGCATTTCTCGAATCGTCGTTCGGTGCCTTCCCGGAGGGGGAGTTCGTCGATGAGTCGGGGAGAGTCCTTGGCAGACACCGAGGAATTCATCGGTATACGGTCGGTCAGAGGCGAGGGCTGGGTGTCGCGCTCGGAGAGCGGATGTACGTCAAGGCGATCGATCCCGGTACGGCGCGCATCGTGCTTGCCCCCGCAGGGGAGGCACGCGTGTCCGAGCTGTATCTGCAATCCCCGGTGTTTTCGGGGATCGCTCCACTCCTTCCCGGCGAGACGCTTCGCTGTGAGGCGGTGCTTCGCTATCAGGCAAAACCCGTGGATGCCGAGGTCCGTTGCACGGGCGATCGGCTCTGTGTCTCGCTTGCCGAGCCGCGCCATTACGTTACGGCGGGGCAGTCTGCGGTCTTTTACCGAGGGGACCTCCTGCTTTTTGGGGGGGTCATTTGTGAAAATCCTTGAAACGTTTCATCTATATAAAGGGAGCTGCTTGCACGGTCGGGCAGCTCCCTTTTCTACGACTGAAAAAAATCGATAAAAAATTTTTTTGGTAATTTTTCGCCTTCTTTTTTTGGAAAAACAAGGAATTTTCAGGCTCGCACCTCCCTCCGGTGGGTAATATAAAATTACTTACGATAAAAAATAGACTTTTATTTTGGCGTTTTACCAAAAATAAAAGTAATTTGTAGTAACATATTGTGAATACCGCTGTGTAAACAAATATTTACGTTTATCTTCCGAAAAAAGCGGTCGGTGCGAGGCATGGAGATAATTGGTAAAAATCACCCGATTTTCCCGTTTTGGCACGCGATATATAATAGTGTAGGACTTGACAATCAGGGAGCAATGTGGTATGATTTTAATATCCATAGCTGTGCATGATGCCCTGTTCTGGATTTTGAGATACCAATGGAGGAACGTATAGGTATGAAAAAGAGCAAATTCACACGGCTTGTTGCTTTGATTCTTGCCCTCGTTGTCTGCTTTGGCGTCGGAGGTATGACCGTGTCGGCAGACGCGTCATCCGGTGCCGGCAGCTCTGGAAGCGGCAATTCCGTAGCTGACAACAAGTTTTTTGAGGATCCGAATGAGATGAAGTCCTATTTGGACGCCTCCTCGTATTCGGTTTATGAAAAGCGCTGGGAGAGCAAGCCTCACGGCACCGGTTCTTTCGAGGTTGATCTTACCGATTTTACCTCGACCAATCCGGAGGATACGGCGCTCGTCATCAACAGCGCCTTCTGCCAGGATTACCGGTCTTGGCCGAATATGGGTGACCGTGCGGAAAGCTCGGTATATCTTCCGAACTCCGGATCGGTAACCTTTAAGGTGGAGGCGCCGTCCGACGGCCTCTATTACATCGCGATCGAGTATTACACGCTTAAGGGAACCGTTAACGGTATCGAGCGCAAGCTTTACATTGACGATGCCATTCCCTTCTCTGAGGCGAGCTATATCCGTCTTTCGAAGCTGTGGAAGTACGATTATCCGCTGGACGACGAGGGCAATCCCATCTTTGAAAAGGATCTCAACGGCAACGACCTTCAGCCCGAGATCGTAGCAGTTCAGGATTGGAGAACCTACGTTTGCAACGATTCTACCGGATATACCGAGGGGTATTTCAAATTCTTCCTGACCGAGGGTGAGCATACGATTACCCTCGAGGCATCCCGCGAGGCTTGCATTGTCGGCTCGATTACGCTTCTTCCCTCGAACGACGGCACCTATACCGCTCCTTCTTACGCAGAGTATATCGCTAACATGGTAAGAGATTACGGTGCTGCTGCGGTTCCGAAGAAGGATACACCCAAAATCAAGGTGCAGGCAGAGAAGCCGATTCTCGTCTCCGACACCTCGGTTTACATGGGCAACGATTCGACCTCGGCAATCACCTCTCCGACGTCGGCGGCTGCACAGCTTTTCAACGTCATCGGTGCAACCAGCTTCGATACGGTCGGACAGTGGGCGGCTTACAGCTTCAAGGTTGAGAAGTCGGGCTTCTACAATATTGATCTCCGGTATCATCAGACCTCGCTGCAGGGAATGTATGTCTGTCGCACCGTTCGCCTGTGGTCCTCTAACCGCGATGCGGATGCCGGTGTCGTTTACGGTCTTGACGACGGAACGCCGCTCGTTCCCTTCGAGGCTGCCTATAATGCTCGCTTCGATTATCACAAGGACTGGCAGAGCAAGCCCCTCGGTGATGGCGAAGACAAGTTCCTCTTCTATTTTGATAAAGACGTTGAGTACCGCATTTACATTGAGGTTGGCCTCGGCTCGCTTGGCGATCTGATCAAGCGCGTGGAGGATTCGCTCAAGACCATCAACGACGCCTATCTTGATATCATCAAGCTGACGGGCGCAGATCCCGACGAGTACCGCGACTATCATTTCTCCACCAATATGCCGAACGTAATCTGGCATTTTAATAATGAAGCGATTGCTCTTGCCGAGGTTGCCGCAAGATTCGAGGAGCTCTGCGGAACGACCGGCTCGCATATCGCAACGCTCAAGACGGTTTCCGATCTTCTGACCAAGATGGGCGGCAGCGAATCCGAGATCGCAAAGAATCTCGCAACCCTCAAGTCCTACCTCGGTACGCTCGGTACCTGGGTCAACAACTCTAAGGCCTCGATCATGACCATCGACTTCCTCTCGATCCAGTCTCCCGAGGCAAAGGCGCCGAAGGCAAACGCAAACTTCTTCCAGACGCTCGGCTATCAGATCAAGGCGTTCTTCATGAGCTTTGTCACCGATTACGACAACATGGGCGTGACCGACAAGGAGTCGCTCGGTGATTCTGCCCTGAACGTTTGGCTCGCTCTGGGCCGTGACCAGTCGAAGATCTGGCGCTCGCTGATCGACGGCGATTATTCCAAGCTCGACAACTCCGGACCTGTTTCGCTGAAGCTCGTCGTTGCATCGACCTTGCTTCCTTCGGTTCTGGCAGGGAAGGGCCCCGACGTTTATCTCGGACTTGACAGTGCCTCGGTCATCAACTATGCAATCCGCGGCGCAATCAACGATATCTCCTACTTTGACGACTTTGCCGTAGCGGCATACGGCGCCGACGGCGTCTCGGGAACCGAGGACGATATCTATCACAAGGCCGCGATGAACACCCTGACGCTTCAGAATAAGACCTACGGACTTCCCCTGACGATGAACTTCCCGATGATGTTCTACCGTCTCGACGTCCTCGCAGAGCTCGGTGTTGCCGTCCCGACCACATGGGACGAGGTGCTTGCGTTGCTCCCGATCTTCCAGAGCAACTACCTTGAGATCGGTGTTAACTACACACTCGCACTCGATTTCTTCCTTTATCAAAATGGCGGTAGCATGTGGCTGTACGAGGATAATCCCGAGTACGCAGGCTCGCAGATCGGTCTCGGAACCAACGAGGCTCTCGAGGCATTCCGCTTCTGCACGAGCCTTTACACCGATTACGGCTTCCCGGTCAGCTTTGATCCCGCAAACCGCTTCCGTACCGGTGAGATGCCTCTCGTTATCTCCGATTACATTACCGTTTATAATACGCTGACCGTCTTTGCAACCGAAATCAAGGGTCTGTGGAGCTTCTCCTCGATCCCCGGCGTTGCGGGAGACGACGGCAGAGTCAAGAATTACAACTCGATCGCAACCATCACCGCAACCGTTATGCTCCACGGCTGTAAGGATCCCGACGCAGCCTGGAACTTCATGAAGTGGCAGACGAGCGCAGACGTCGAGGCTGAGTACGGTAACCGCATGGTTGCCCTGATCGGTCCCTCCGCAAAGTATGCGGCGGCAAACCTCGGTGCAATCGAGAAGCTTTCCTGGACCACCAAGGAGAACGCTGCGATCCAGGATCAGCTCAACCACCTTTCCGCAATTGTGAACTACCCCGGAAGCTATATCATTGCCCGCTACACCGACTTTGCATTCCTTGACGTGAAGAACGAGGGTGCGAATCCGGTTGACGCCTTGACCGGTTATCTCAACGCAATCAACGATGAGATTACGAGAAAGCGTAAGGAGTTCGGCATGTCGACCGGCGCCCCCGAGACGACGACCTCTCCCGAAGCGAGCAACTAAGAGATACCGGAATACATTTTGAGAAAAAGGAGAATATGCACAATGTCACAAGGCAATGAATCCTTTGGCGCGCGTCTTGTGTCCGGGCTTAAGGGAATCGGCACCAAATGCAAATCCGGTGCCCTTTCCGTGGCCGGGAAGACCAAGTCGCTCGTGACTCGGAAAAAGACGAGCGGTTCACAAAACGGAAACAATGCATCGAGTCCGGTATCCCGCGCGGAAATGACGCGTCGGCAGTGGATCTGGAACGAGATGAAGAAGAATAAGGTTGCGTATTTCATGGTCGCCCCCTTTATGATTCTGTTCTTCATCTTCACCGTGCTTCCCGTTATCCTGTCGATGGTTCTGAGCTTGACCGACTTCAACATGCTTCAGTTCCCGCACCTCGTTGGATTTGACAACTTCTCTCGTTTGCTGCTTAACGACGAGATTTTCCTGATCGCCGCGAAGAATACCCTGATCTTTGCCTCGATCACAGGCCCCGTTTCCTACATCATGGCGTTGCTCATTGCATGGTTCATCAATGAGCTGCCCCCGAAGCTTCGTGCTCTCGTAACGCTGATCTTCTATGCCCCCTCGATTTCGGGCTCGGTCTACATGGTATGGCAGACCTTCTTCTCGTCCGACTACTATGGCTGGGCAAACGCATTTTTGATCGAATTTGATTTCATCAGCGAGCCGATTCTGTTCTTCAAGGATGCCGACTGGGTTATGCCCCTTTGTATCGTCGTCGCTCTTTGGACCTCGCTCGGTACCGCGTTCCTGTCCTTTATCGCAGGACTTCAGACGGTTGACCGCAGCCTTTACGAGGCAGCAGCCGTTGACGGAATCAAGAACCGTTGGCAGGAGCTGTGGTTCATCACGCTCCCGACCATGCGTCCTCAGCTGATGTTCGGTGCCGTTCTTTCGATCACGCAGTCCTTCGGCTTCGGTGCAATCGTTACCGCGCTTTGCGGAATGCCCTCGGTCAACTACGCGGCACATACGATCATGCATCACCTGGATGACTACGGCGGACAGAGATATGAGGTCGGTTACGCTTCGGCGATCGCCGTCATTCTCTTCGTTATCATGATTACTTGTAATATGGTTATCAAGAAAGCTCTTTCGAAGGTGGGACAGTGATATGAAAAAACTTAGAACACGTGGTCATAAAGTTGTCCTGAACCGTTCTGCCGGAGGAGACGCCGGTATTACCCTCGTTTTGACGCTGATGGGTGCGTTCATGTTCCTGCCGATGCTTTATGCGATCGGTCAGTCGCTCAAGCCTCTTGACGAGCTGTTCATGTTCCCGCCTCGCTTCCTTCCTCGCAGACCCACGCTTGCCAACTACTCCGATCTCTTTACGCTGATGACCGACTCCTGGGTTCCGTTCTCGCGTTACATCTTCAATACGGTGTTTATCACCGCATCGGGTACCGCAGGAAACCTGTTCCTCGGCTCAATGGCAGCCTATGCGCTTGCCAAGCTGAAGTTCCCGGGCCGTAACTGGATGTTCCAGGTCATCGTCATGTCCCTGATGTTCCATTCGACGGTTAACCAGGTGACGCACTTCATCCTGCTCAGTGCCTTCCACTGGGTTGATACCTATCTTTCGGTCATCGTTCCCGCGATGGCGTCAACTCTCGGTCTTTACCTGATGAAGCAGTTTATGGAGTCCTCGGTTCCCGATACGGTTCTGGAGAGCGCGCGTCTTGACGGCGCCAGCGAGCTTCGAACCTTCTGGGTAATCGCCATGCCGATGGTTAAGCCCGCGTGGCTGACGCTGATCATCGAGAGCTTTAAGAACCTGTGGAACATGGGTGCCTCAATTTACATTCATTCCGAGCAGCTCAAGACATTTAACTACGCGATCCAGCAGATCGTCGCCGGCGGTATCGCCCGTTCGGGTGCAGGTGCTGCAGCGGTCGTCGTTATGATGGCGGTTCCGATCATCGTCTTTGTCATCAGCCAGAGTAAGATTATTGAGACGATGGGCGCAAGCGGAATGAAGGATTAACGAAAGGAGAGAATGAAGATGAATAAAAAGCTACTCAGTATTCTGGCATTCGCGTGCCTTGCCATTCTCCTTTTCGGAACGGTTCCGGTCAGTGCAAGCGAATCCTACGACACCTACATCTATTCGAGCCAGGGCGACATCTTGTTTTCCCCTGCGGCATATTCGCCGATTTCTCCCGTCGTTGACGGAAGCTACATGAAGCTTGACCGGTATAAGGATGCGTATATCGAGCGTGCAACCCGCTATTTTGAAGGAACCGGTTTTGCCAATCCGGCTGCAGAGGCGGAGAAGGCGTTTTCCGCCACGCTTCTGCATCCCGGTGACATTGCCACCGATTCGGACGGCAACGTATACATCTCCGATACCGACAACAACCGCGTTATCGTTCTTGACTATGCGTATAAGTTCAAGAATGCAATTGATTTCTTCCCGAGCACGACCGCCGATTACGATAGACTGAAGACTCCCCAGGGCTTGTTCATCTACAAGGATTATATCTACGTATGTGACTCGGGAAACAGCCGTATCGTGATCTTCAACCGCTCCGATTGCTCCTTCCACAAGATCATCGAGAGACCCGAGACGGCGCTTCTTGCCGAGGGTGCGTATACCCCGAAGGCCTGCGCTGTTGATAAGTACGGCCGTGTGTATATCGTTGCATCGACCTGTAACGAGGGTATTATCGTTCTCGCAAGCGATAACGGTGAGTTCACCGGATTTATCGGTGCTCAGAAGGTTTCGGCAAGCGTGTTTGAGATTTTCTGGCGTCGCTTTAAGTCGGCAGAGGACAGAGCCAGCTCCAAGCAGTTCGTCCCTACGACCTACAACAACATTACGGTTGACGACAAAGGCTTCATTTACGGTACGATCATCTTTACCGATGCTGCCGACCTTGAGAACCAGAGAAAGTCGATTACCTCCAAGAGCTCCTCGTACTCTCCCGTGAAGAAGCTCAACTCCGGCGGTAAGGAGATCATGAACCGCAACGGCTTCTTCGATTGCGGCGGCGAGGTTGCGGTGACGCTCGGCAGCTTGACCGTAGACGCCACGACCGGAGCGACGGTCGGCGGAGTTTCCTCGATTGCCGATATTGCCGTCGGTCCCGAGGGCTCTTGGTCGATCATCGACTCGAAGAGAAGCCGCGTTTACACCTACAACTCCGACGGCGTTCTGCTGCATGCCTTCGGCGACGGAGGAACCACGCTCGGAACCCTGAAGACCGTCCGTGCCGTTACCTATCAGGGAAGCAGACTTCTGCTCCTTGATTACAACGCCAACTCCTTTACGGTCTTTGAGCGCACGAGCTACGGAGATCTTCTCATTGAGGCGCTTGCACAGGAAAACAGAAACCTCTACGATCAGGCAGAGCTCATCTGGACCGAGATCCTGCAGCGCAATAACAACTTCGACTCTGCTTATATCGGTATCGGTAAAGCGATTTATCGAAACGCAAAGACCGAAGAGGATTACGAGCGTGCGATGGAGTACTTCAAGGCAGCGCACGAGACGACCTACTACTCGGATGCCTACGCACAGCTTCGTACCAAATGGATCTCGAAGTACTTTGTTTTTCTTGTCCTCGGTGTAATCGCCGTTTTGGTTGCGGTCATTAAAATTTTGGGCAAGGCAAAGAAGTTTAACACGCGCGTGGCGCTCAAGGTCGGTAAAAAGACCTATTGGGAGGAGCTCGTATATGCCTTCCATCTGATCTTCCATCCCTTCGACGGCTTCTGGGATATCAAGCATGAGCACAGAGGATCGGTTCGTGCGGCGATGACCTACGTTGCGCTTACGATTCTGGCCTTCTACTACCAGTCGGTCGGTCGCGGATATATCTTCGATCCGTATGAGGACGGCTCGAGCATTCTGATTCAGATCGTTTCGATTCTCGTTCCCGTCATTCTTTGGACGACCGCGAACTGGTGCTTGACGACGCTGTTTGACGGCGAGGGCTCCTTCAAGGATGTCTTCATTGCCGTTGGCTATTCCTTGGCTCCCATGCCGGCGCTGCTTGTCGTTTCGACGCTCATGCAGAACTTCATGACCAAGGATGAGGGCTCGATCGCAACGATGATCGTCGTTTTCGGATGGATCTGGGTCGCATTCCTCGTATTCTTCGGCATGCTCGTTACCCACGACTATTCGCTCAACAAAAACGTCATCACAACCTTAGGAACGATCATTTGTATCTGCGTAATCATGTTCGTGACGATCCTCTTCTCCAGCCTGATTGCTAAGATGGTACAGTTTATTTCGTCGATTGTGACGGAAATCAGTTATCGGACATAACGAACGGGGTGAACAAATGAAAAACAAAATCATTGCTTTTATGCTTGCGGTGCTGACGGTACTGACCTCCTGCATCGTTGCGATCCCCGCGGGTGCATCGTCCTCAGGCGACGGCGATCAGCTGATTTACGAGGCGGCTACCAAGCACGCCTTTGAAGCAACCTTCCTGACCGCGGAGGAAAAGGTGCAGGATGAGATTGCTCTCGGGTATACCTACCTCTACGCGCAGAACGATCAGTTCGCTCTGTACGCAAACAAGTATACCGGCGAGGTTTATCTTAAGAACCTTTATACAGGGCAGTATCTGACCACCAATCCCGTTGATGTCGCAAAGCCGAGCGCCAACGGCAAGCCCTCCGAAGATTGGATGAGCGATATGCTCTCGCAGGTCTGGATCAGCTATACCGACATTCTCTCGGGTACCTCGTACGTTGATGAGAACAGCTTTAAGCTGGCGGCACAGAAGGGACAGATCTTGATTTCCAAGATATCCAAGCTCGATGATAGCGGTGTCCGCAGAACCGGTATCCGCGTTGAGTACGTTCTCGGTGATACCGTATCGCGTTACGCACTTCCCGAGGCGATTCTGCATGAGGATTATCTTGAAACCATCGTCATCCCGATGCAGCAGTCGATCCTTGACGTGTTCGAGAATCTGACGACCGATTTCGACTCGATTATCGGAAGCAGCACCGGCGCATACAGAAAATGCCAGTACGATGGCGAGATCGGTGATGTAACCGCCTTTGGAAAATACTGGACAGGGGTGTTCTCGATTGCGTCGAGTACCTTCTCCACTGCATACAAAAACGCCTACAAAAAGGCAATCGCAGGCGACCGGGAGCTTTATGATGAGATGCTGCTTGACCTCAAGCAGGCCGGCGTGATCGACGAGCATGCGCTTGAGCTTCCGTCGGATATCGTTTTCCGTAAGTGGATCGTAGGGATTCTGACCGATTACGAGACGCTGACCGGACGTTACAAGCAGTTTGATCCGAACAAGACCGAGGTGACGGAGGACCTTCTCAAGCTTTATCCCGTTCTTGACGACGTGGATCCCGTAACCGGACTGAAGCCCGTCATCTGGACGCTGGAGTCCGGAATCCCAACCAACAAGAAGATCGAGCTTCAGAACATTCTGACCTCGGTCAACACCGGCTATACCGTCGATGATATGCTCAAGCAGGAGGCAAAAGTTGGCTTTAAGTACGCCGAGAAGCCGCGTCCCGTCTTCCGTTGCGCGATTGAGTACCTGCTCGACGATGAGGGAATGACCTACTCGCTTCCCGCAAGCAGCATTTCCTTTGACGAGTCGAAGTACCGTCTTGACGGGCTCTCGATCCTGCGCTACTTTGCCGCAAACGACAAAAACGAAGAGGGCTATCTGTTCTTCCCCGACGGAAGCGGTGCTCTGATCAACAACGAGGACGTTACCACGACCGTTATCAAGCAGCCTGTTTACGGCTACGATTATGCGTACAGCACCATTGAGGGCAAGAAAACGCAGACGGTTCGTCTCCCCGTGTACGGCGCAGTCAATACCGATGCCGATACCGGCATCACCACCGGATTTTTTGCGATCATCACCGAGGGCGATTCTCTCGTAACGCTTTCCGCGGGTGTTCGTAAGTCTTCGAGACATCTGACGATCTATCAGTCCTATACGCCCCGTCCCACCGACTCCTATTCGATTTCCGGTGCGGCGAACATTCCGATCTTCTCGGATACCAAGTACGTAGGCAACTATACCACGAAGATCGTGATGCTTCTCGATCCCACGCTGCAGACGCTGGTTCCCTCGGGTGCGCCTGCAACCTATACGGCGTCCTACGTTGAGATGGCACGTTACTACAGGAACTATTTGATCAACGTGACCGAGACGCTCAGTGAGCTTACGGATACCGACGTGAAGTCGCGCATCCCGCTCTTCATCGAGTCTTACGGAACGCTGAAGACCACGGAGAAGATTCTGACCTTCCCGGTTAAGGTGGACGTTGCTCTGACGACCTTTGACGACGTCGAGACGATGCACACCGAGCTTGCGGAGCAGGGAATCGGCAACGTGAAGTTCCGTCTGCTTGGCTTCTACAACGGAGGCGTCGAGGGAAAATACCCGAAGAAGCTGAAGCTGATGAAGGAGGTTGGCGGCAAGAAGGGTCTGAACCGTCTGCTTTCCTATGCGGAGGAAAATGCCGCAAGCGGTATTGAGATCATCCTCGGCGTCGACTTGATGTACAATTACCAGAATCGCGGACTTGGCGGAATCTCCAAGAAGAAGACGACCGTCCGCTCGATGGATAATCGCTACGCTTCCAAGCAGATGTACGATACCGTCTATCAGGGCTTCTTCTCCTACTTCTCGCTTTGCGTATCGGCAGATCAGCTGACGGGACTCTTCAACAAGTTCAACAAGAAGCTCTCGAAGTTTAACGTTACGGCACTTTCGCTCGATTACATGGCAGAGGATCTGACCTCGAACTTCAGTGAGAACAACAGCTTTGACCGCGAGACGGCAAAGGACTACCTCGTTTCCACGCTTGAGTCGATCTCCTCGAAGTATTCGAAGCTCCTGAGCACCGGAGGAAACGTTTACGCACTCAAGTACGTCGATTATCTTCTGAACGCTCCCGTTGACAGCAGCCGCTACTTCTGTGCGAGCCGCACCGTTCCGTTCTACGGCATGGTGATGCACGGTACGGTTGAGTACGCCGGTGCCCCGTTCAACGAAACCGGTAACCCCGATTACGAGCTTCTGCGCGCAATCGAGAGCGGCTCAGCAATGTACTACGTGCTCTGCTACCGCAACACTGATCTGATGAAGGAGGATTTCCTTCTCAGTAAGCATTATTCCGCAAACTACTCCATCTGGAAAGAGGACGTCATCCGCTACTACGGCATTCTGGATGATGCCATCGGAGATCTGCAAACCCACCAGCTGTACGATCATCAGTTCCTGGTCGCCGAGCGCGTGGTTACCGATGCCGAACGCGAGGAAGCTCTGAAGAAGCTTGAGGACGAGTATTTCTCTCTGCTTCTCGCTCAGCACGATGCGGTTCTCGTTCGGAAGGGCGCACTCGTCCGTGAGCTGATTCGGGCAGGAAAGGCAATTGCCGCAGCCGCTGACGATGATGCAAAGCAGCTCGTTTATGATGAGCTTGCCGCGCTGATCATCGGTGGTCCCGATGCTGACGGCGCTTACGTCGAGGGTCTTGACGCTGACGTTGCAGGCATGATCGCAGATCTTCGCGCTGCGGACGCCGATCTGACCGACGGAACGGCGCTCAAGAAGCTGGTAGACGACGGCGACGTTCTTCTCACAGAGGGGCAGGCGCTCTATCTCACCTTTGACCGCGCCGCTATTCTTGAGGATATTGCAAACGGCTTCTCGGTAAGCTTTGCAGCTGACATTCTTGCAGCAGACTCCGTGCTTTCCGATGCATACGACAGGATCTGTCGTAGATTGGATGACTTCATTGCTGCAAACGAAACCGCCTCGGGTAACATTGAGGTTGCAACGGCGGGGGTAGAGGATTACCTCAACAAGACCAAGCTCAGCTACTTCACCACCTCGCTTTCGACCGATGCAAGCTACAAGCACACCGACTTCTCGCTTGATGACGGATCGGTTGTTATGGTAACCTACAAGAAGGGAAGCGACGAGGTTCGCTTGATTTTGAACTTCAGCATCTTTGAGGTCAAGGTTGAGCTTGAGGGTCGGTCGCTTACGCTTGATAAGTACGAGTTCGTACGTCTTGATCCGAGATGAGCCAAGGAGAGTGATGAAATATGTCAAATAAATTTTCAAAATTGAAATCGTTTCTCCCGGGCAACCGTAAGCTGACGCTTTCGGAAAGAAAGGCTCGTCGAGGCTGGTTTTTCGTGCTTCCGTTCGTTCTTGGACTGGCGCTCCTTTATCTTCCGATCGTCATTGACTCGATTGCATTCAGCTTTTCGACGATCGGTAAGGCATCGACCGACGGTATTACCTATTACGACTGGACCAAGTTCGTGGGACTCACGCACTTCAAGTCAGCCCTTAACCAGTCCTTTTTGACCTCGCTCGGAGAGGGGGTTCTCAACCTGATCTGGGAGGTTCCCGCAATCGTTATCTTCTCATTGTTCGTTGCCGTCATTTTGAATCAGAAGATGTTTGGCCGCGCTGCGTTCCGTGCAATCTTCTTCGTTCCGGTTATTATTTCGACCGGTCTGATGGAGGCTGTCAACGCTGCAGATACCCTCTCGGGTACCGCCGGAACCGATAACGGTACCGGCCCTGCCGGCGGCGCCGATGCCTTCATCTCGATGATGGATGTGCAGATGCTGTTTTCGAACATGAAGGTAGGAACCGGCCTTGTCACCTACGTCATTGATCTTGTAAACAGCATTTACGATATCGTCAACTACTCCGGCGTTCAGATGTTGATCTTCCTTGCGGGACTTCAGTCGGTCAGCCCTGCCATCTACGAGGCAAGCCGCATCGACGGTGCTTCCGCCTGGGAGACCTTCTGGAAGGTGACCTTCCCGATGGTCAGCCCGATGATCTTCGTGAATGCGATTTATACGATTATCGACTCCTTTACGAGACAGACAAACGTCGTCATGTTAACGATTCAGTCGATCTACGATGGCGGCGGTACCAACCAGAACATCGCAACGGCACAGTCCTGGACCTACTTCGTTGTGGTCATGCTGATCGTCGGAGTCTTCGCAGCCTTCGCATCAGCCTTCGTCTTCTACCAGAAACGCGATTCGTAAGGAGGAGAATGCAGTATGAATACTTCGAATATGAAATCTACCTCCTCGAACGTGAAAATCACGCGTCGCGGTGTTAAGATGGAGTTTGAGGGGAAGATTCCCTTTAAAGAAAGACTCCTCATGCGTCTCACCTCCTCGAATTTCTGGATTGACCGTGTTTGGTACGTCTTTCGCGCGATTCTTCTGATTGGTCTTTGCTTTGTAATCCTGTATCCCTTCTTCACCAAGATTTTTACCTCGGTGAAGGCATATCAGGATTTTGCGGACCCGACCGTCAACCTGATTCCGAAGCATTTTTCGTTTGAGATTTACAAGCAGCTTGCAATCGATGACGATTATTTGAGGATTCTTCTCAATACGACTTTGCTTTCGGTCGGTACGGCGCTGGTTCAGACCTTTATCTGCTGCATGGTTGGATACGGACTTGCCAAGTTCCGCTTCAAGGGCAACAAGCTTGTATTCATCTTCGTGATCATCACGATGGCAATCCCGCACAGCACGCTGCAGCTGTCGATGTTCCAGCATTTCAAGAACTTCGACATTCTGACGCTCCAGTCTCTGAACTGGAAGGGCATCATCCAGCTTGTTTCGGGTAAGGCACCCAGCCTTCTCAATACGTTTACCCCCTTCTTCATCCTCTCCTTTACCGGTCTTGCCTTTAAGAACGGACTTTACATCTTCATGATGCGTCAGTTCTTCCAGGGCGTTCCGGATGAGCTTGAGGAGTCGGCGTACGTAGACGGCTCGGGCACCTTCCGTACCTTCTTCCGTATCATTCTGCCGCTTTCGGTCCCGATGATGGTTACCATTTTCCTCTTTGCCTTCTCCTGGCAGTGGACCGACGGCTTCTACACCGATCTTTTCTACAACACCACGAGCGTTCCGCTGATGATGGACCTCATTGAGGGTGTTCCGGATGCACTTCAGAAGTCCTCCTCGTATGCGCATTTCTACAACGTAGCAATTGCAAACGCCGGCGGTCTGATGGTCATCGCGCCTCTGGTTATCGTTTACCTATTCGGCCAGAGATATCTGATTGAGGGTATCGAGCGTTCCGGTATTACGGGTTGATTTGGTGCACCAAAAAGAAGGTGGCAACATAGCGTGATGCTCCAAGCGGAGCATCACGCGAAACGGTGCTTGCCCTTACGGGCAAGTGATGTTGCCTTCGGCAGTGATGTTCACTGTGTGAATGATGCTGTGCCTTTGGCACGGTGGGCAAACGTCATAACACTGCGAGCTTTAGCGAGCAATGTCATGATGCGCAGCATAACATCACTTTTGCGTTAGCAAAAACAGCACAAACCGAAAAAGAGCAGACATTCAAGATTTTCGTCTTGCGTGTTTGCTCTTTCTGTTTCATGCTGACTTTTTTTCTCCAAAAAGAGGGCTTTCATTGGTTTCTCCGATGACAGCTTGTTGTACGCTTGGTCAATCATATGCTTGAGTTATTTGCGTTTCTGTGGTATAATATTTCTGCAAGCCTTGGCTTGAATATTTTTATCGGAGTGTGCCGCCTGAAAAGCATCAAGCCCTTGGAGATCCTATTGCAAACGAGAGGCTTGCAAATGCATTCTAGTAATTTTCTCGTATCCGGAGCATCAACCAATCACGAAAGGACGAAAAATGAACGATTTGACGGTGCGCTTAGAAACAGAAAAAGACTACAGAGCAGTAGAAGAGCTTACTCGAGAGGCGTTTTGGAACGTCTATAAGCCCGGTGCGGACGAGCATTATTTCGTTCATATGATGCGCTCACATCCCGATTTCATCCCCGAGCTTGCATTCGTGCTTGAGATGGGTAGCGAGATCATCGGCAATATTATGTACACGAAGGCTTGGCTTGAGGACGAGAATGGGAAACGAAAGGAGATACTCTCCTTTGGGCCGCTTTGCATTGCTCCCAAACATCAGAGAAAGAAGCTTGGCAAAATGCTGATCGCCCATTCCTTTGAGGTTGCACGTAAGATGGGATACGACGTGAATATCAATTTCGGCAATCCGGGCAACTATGTCAGTTGTGGTTTTGTAAGCTGCAAAAAGAAAAATGTGAGCTTCGTTGCGGACGGCAACTTCCCATCGGCACTTCTCGTTTGCGAGCTTGTGCCGCGCGTGCTTGACGGCAAAGGGTGGAGGTATATTCCTTCTGCCGCCGCCGATTGCTGTGAGGATGCCGCCGCTGTCGAGGCATTCGACGCGACCTTTCCAAGCAAGGAAAAGGCGTGGATGCCAAGCCAGGAGGAATTCTATATTTACAGTCATTCTTCGGTCGTAAGATAAACCTAAAATCACCGCTGAGGCTTCATAGGATTCCTTGGAGGGTGTCCATTTTCTTCTGTTACAAAAAACCGATACCGCTCAATACCATCACGGTCTCTCGGTTTATGATGGATTGTTCTCATCCTATTCGGTTCTCCGTAAATTCAACGTTAAGAGGTATAAATTGCCCTCTTGCATTTTTTGGATCCAAAAGTTTTCATTTTTTGTATTGACACGTACAGACAAAAAAGGCTATAATAATATGATATAAAATGAAAAGCTGTGGCATTTTGAGGGTTTGACTACGTATTTTGCACATAGAAGGAGCAATGGCATGGAGAAGTTCGAGCTAAATACCGGCGACTGTATCTCGGTCGGAATCGACATTGGATCAACGACCGCTAAAATCGTTGCCGTAGATAACGGAACGGTTCTTTTTGAGTGCTATGAGCGCCATCTTTCGATGGTTCGGAAAAAGGCTCTTGAGCTGCTTGATGACCTTGAGGACGTGGTCGGGAGCAAACCGCTTCGTGTTGCCGTTTCCGGTTCTGCCGGTCTGGGTCTTGCCAATGCAGCGGGGCTGCCCTTCGTTCAGGAGGTGTTTGCAACAGGTGAGACCGTCAAGCGCCTTGCCCCCGATACTTCTGCCGTCATTGAGCTTGGCGGCGAGGATGCCAAGGTCATTTTCTTTGAGGGCGGCATGGATGAGCGCATGAACGGCTCCTGTGCAGGCGGCACCGGCGCCTTCATTGATCAGATGGCAACGCTTCTCGGGGTAACGGTCAACGAGCTCGACGAGCTGAGTCTCTCTTCGGAGCGAATCTATCCGATCGCCTCAAGATGCGGCGTATTTGCCAAGACCGATATTCAGCCGCTGATCAATCAGGGGGCTGCGAAATCCGACATCGCCGCCAGCATTTATCAGGCGGTGGTGAATCAAACGATTGCGGGACTCGCCCAGGGCCGTCGTATTCGGGGGAAGGTCATGTTTCTCGGCGGACCGCTATCCTTCTGCATGGGACTGCGCGAGCGCTTCATCAAAACCTTAAAGCTCTCCCCGGAAAACGCTTTGTTCCCCTCGTTCGGTCGCGTTTCGGTTGCGCTCGGAGCGGCAATCTATGCAATGTCACTGGACAGCACCTTTACCTATCGGGAGCTTGTTTCTCGCATTCGCGGTGCAGAGACCACTGTGTCGAATACTGCGGCACTTCCGCCGCTCTTTTCGGACCGGGACGAGTATGCGGGATTCCTTCGTCGGCATGCCAAGGCGAGCGTTCCGACACTTGATCCCGAAAGCTACTCGGGAGATGCATACCTTGGAATCGACTGCGGAAGCACGACCACCAAGCTCGTTTTGATGAGCGAAAATCGCGAGCTTCTTTATACGTATTACGACTCCAACCGCGGAACACCGGTCGAGATCGTGAAGCAACAGCTCAAGGAAATCTACCGACTCTGCGGCGATCGCATCCGGATTCGCGCAAGCGCTGTAACCGGTTACGGCGAGGATCTCATTCGGCACGCCTTCAGGGTGGATTTCGGGCTTGTTGAAACGCTTGCGCATTATCACGCGGCGCGCCATTTTAGCCCGGACGTCGATTTCATTCTCGATATCGGCGGTCAGGACATCAAATGCTTTAAAATTCGGAATCGCTCGATTGATTCGATCATGCTCAACGAGGCCTGCTCCTCGGGATGCGGCTCCTTTATCGAAACCTTTGCCCGCGCGCTCGGCTATGAGATTGCCGAATTCTCAAGGCTCGGACTTTTTGCCTCCGCTCCCGTGAACCTCGGAAGCCGATGCACGGTCTTTATGAATTCGTCTGTGAAGCAGGCACAAAAGGACGGCGCAAGCGTTGCGGATATTTCGGCAGGGCTCTCGATGAGCGTTGTCAAAAACGCAATCTATAAGGTGATACGCGCCTCGTCGGCAGACGAGCTCGGACGGCATATCGTCGTGCAGGGCGGAACCTTCTACAACGACGCCGTGCTCAGAAGCTTTGAGCTTGAGCTTGGTCGGGAGGTTGTTCGCCCCTCTATCGCAGGACTCATGGGGGCATACGGTGCGGCAATCTATGCCGAGGTGTCGGCAAATCAGTCGTCAACGTTGATCTCCCCCGAGGAGCTCGCCGTCTTTTCCCACGAGTCGAAGGCGACGGTCTGTGCGGGATGCGGAAACCGTTGCCACCTGACCGTCAATATTTTTGCGGGCGGCGAGCGATTCATCTCGGGAAACCGCTGCGAAAAGGGGGCGGGGAAGGAGACGGGAGAAGAAACCGACGTCATTACCAATCTGCATGAATGGAAGCGGAATCGCATCGAGGCTCTGGTGCAAAATTGTGCCGAGGAAAAGGGCACGCGGGGACGAATCGGTTTGCCGCTTGCACTCGGTATGTACGAGCTGCTTCCTCTTTGGTCGACGATCTTTCGAAGCCTTGGATTTGAAGTGGTTTGCTCGGGCTTTTCGACAAGGCGCCTGTATCAGAAGGGGCAGTACAGCATCCCATCGGATACAGCGTGCTATCCCGCCAAGCTCATGCACGGACATATCGAGGAGCTGATTGAAAAAAAGGTTGACTGCATCTTCTATCCCGGGCTTTCCTACAATATCAATGAACACGCCTCGGATAACTACTATAATTGCCCCGTCGTTGCCTATTATTCCGAGCTTCTGCACTCCAATATGGATAGCATTGAGAACGTGCGCTTTCTCTATCCCTATCTCAACATCAACGACCCCGGGGAGCTCTCGCGGGGGCTGTTGCGTGCGCTGAAGAGCGATTTCCCAGATCTTTCCTATCGCATGATCCGTCAAGCAGTCGATACCGGCGTCGATGCCTACGGGCGTTGGATGCGGGAAACGCGGGAGATCGGTGAAAGGGCGCTTCGCTATGCAAGGGAAAGCGGCAGGAGAGCCTTGATTCTTGCGGGGCGTCCCTACCATATTGATCCCGAAATCGGGCACGGGATCGACCGACTTGCCGCATCGCTTGGCTTCGTGATACTTTCGGAGGATGCGATCGGAGCCGAATACGAGGTTCCGCGTGTTGCTGTGCTCAATCAATGGACCTATCATGCAAGGCTATACCGCGCCGCAGAGTTCGTCGGCAAAAACGACGGCGTTGAGCTCGTGCAGCTCGTTTCATTCGGTTGCGGTATCGACGCGATCACAACCGACGAGGTTTCCTCCATCCTTGAGCGACACGGAAAGCTTTATACACAAATCAAAATAGACGAGATCACGAATCTCGGTGCCGTTAAGATTCGCCTTCGCAGCCTGATCGGTGCGCTTGCGGAGCGAGAGACCGAAAAAACTCCCGTTTAATCGAATGAAATTTGCGGGGGGGCGGTGCACAGCTTGCCGCCAATGACATCACTTCTTCTCAACAAGTCTTGACAAATCGCGCCTGATCGTGTATAATACTATCGAATTGTCCTGAAAGGGGAAAACGATGTCAGATCTCGAGCGGTACAGCGACTACAACGATATCGAAGAGGACCGAGACGGCGGCGATAGGCGTCATTTTATCCTCGGAAAACTGATTAAGCTGTTTGTCTGTCTCTTTTTGTTCTCGATTTGCGGACTCATCGTCGTGAGGATGCTGCTCTCGGGCTATTATCCTCGGGAGATGAAGCGCTTTTATCTGACCGACGAGCTTCGTGCCTATGCCGAGACGGCCGCGCTTGATCCCGAGAAGGTTTCGATCGGCGTGCCGTACGATGATAATAAGGATGCCAGCTTCGTTGCTGCCAACCTGTTTATCGAAAAGAATGCGGGCGCGGTGCAGCTTTCGGTTCGCATGACCTCGCGCACCTTTGAAATTCTGGCAGAGCGTCTCGGAAAATCTGAAAAGATCTCCTATAACGGGGTGTCAAGCTCGCTTTTCGCATTTTCTCTTGTGGACAATTACGGAAATCGGTATGCACCAAGCTATACCGATGACGATTCGTATCTCTGGTATCATGCGACCAAGCTTTGCTTTGACGGAGTCGATCTGTCGGACGAGCTTGATCTTGCGTGGATTCGACTTGAAGTCTATTACGTCGGTGACGGTGAGCCGTCCTCGGGTGCGGAGCCGTATGCTTTGATTCCCGTTTACGTGCTGAAGTCCGAGCTTGCCTGACCGACCGATATGTGAGGCTTTTATGCAAACCTATTCTTGTACCCCCAAGGCACAGAATCATCGCGCGTTGATTGCCCTCTGTATTCTTTCCTTCTGCTTGCTTGTCGTTTCGCTTCTGCTCATCCTCGGACTCGGGATATTGCTTGTGAACCAAGCGCTCTTCCTCGTCTTTTCGGCGGTGATCGTTTGGATTATCATCAAGTATTTTGTGACCTCGTATACCTATACCGTCACTCTGATGCAGAACACCCCCTCCCTGATCGTTACTAAGAACCAGGGGCGTCGAACGACAACGGTCTATCATGGGGAGCTTTCCTCTCTTAAGGAGCTTTACGAGTACGGAAAAAACGGCGAAGAAAATCCCCGTCAGCTGCGCGTGGAGAGCCGCTATTCCTTCTTCGTTTCGATTCGCCCCGAACGCTGGCAAACGCTTTATTTTCTCCTGAAGGATGGCTCCTGCGTATCCCTGAAGCTTGAGTGTGACGACGACTTCCTTGAGATCCTTCGTGAGGCACTTGCATATCTTCGCAGCAATCCGAGAGATCGGGCGCCTGCCGACGAGGAGAACGCAGAGTCGTGATCGGAGCGCTCGCTCCGAACCGTGATTTCGGTGCTATCCTCATTTCTGTTTGCGTATAATGACATATATATTGGAAAGGAGAACAACAATGGCATCATCAAAGGCCTTGACCGCAAGCTACGAGGCACTTCCGCAGATCGTGAAGATCATTCTCCAGATTTTCTTCGGATCATTCATCGGAGGCATCTACCGGATCGTGCGTTACTTTGAGACCAAGAACGTCGTAACGCTCGTCGTCGGAATTCTCGGCCTTGTTACGGGCGTTGGAAACTTCCTCGTTTGGCTCGTTGACCTGGTTACCGAGATCACCTCGAACCGCATCACGGTTCTTGCTGACTGAGCAAGAAAAAGAGCCGCCGAATGGCGGCTCTTTTTCTGTTTTGTCCTTCGTTTATTTGATTTCTTTGCGATAGTTAAGCAAAAGGATTCCCGCACAAACAAGGACGAGAGAGACGGCGAGGCTGATGGGTGAGACACGGGAACTTTCGCTCAGCATCAGGCTTGATAGGATGACGCCGAAAACAGGCGTCATGAAATGATAGATCGTGACTCTTGAGACGGGATTGTGCTGCAAAAGCAGCCCCCACAGCGAGTATGCGGCGGCAGAAAGAAGCGCCAAATAAAGGAGAACGCCGACGGCGGCAAGACTTGTGACCTGAACGCGCCCTCCAAAGGCAAATCCGACGGCGATCATGAAGGCTCCGCCCAAAATGAACTGATAGCCGCTCAAAACGACCGGACTCTCGTATTTTGAGAACCGCTTGATCAGCACCGTTGAGAATCCGTATGCGATTGCCGAAAAGAGAATGAATCCGTCCCCGAGAAAATTCATCGTCAGCGTGAGGCCGTTTAGGTTCACGCAAACGATCCCCGCAAACCCAAGGGCACAGGCGACGAGCTTTTTCGCCGTCAGCTTTTCCGCGCGGAAGATCAGCCCGGCGATCAGAAGCGAAAAAAAAGCGCTGGAGCCGCTTCCGATCGTTCCCTTGACGCCGGTCGTATTGGCAAGACCAACGTAGAAGAATAGGTACTGCAAAACCGTTTGAAATACCGAGACGGCGGCAACGCGACCGAGGTTTTCCGCTTTTGGAAGAAGAAAACGGCGGTAGGCGACGCTGTAGATCAAAACCGTCAGAAGTCCCGCCAGAGTAAATCGGATGCCCGCAAAGAGAACGGTCGATGCCGTATCCTTCGTTTCAAGAATCAGCTCATAGCCAATCTTGATGAAGGGCGTGGCGCTTCCCCAAAGCGCACAGCAGAAGATTGCAATCGCCGCAACGATCGGCGCGCGAGTGAGCAGAGATGCTTTTGACTGTTGCATGTTTTTTCATTCCTTTGCTTTTGTCCCGTCTATCATAGCATACTTATCCTAAAAAGCAAGTGGAAGTCAGGAGATTTTCCCAACCGAAGAATGCCGATCAAAATTCTGCCCCGAATGCGAAGCTTCGCATTCGGGGCAGAGATTGGGTTCAGACTCAGTACATACCGCCCATGCCGCCACCCATACCGCCTGCGGCGGGAGCGGAAGCAGAGACAGGCTCCTTCTTATCCGAAACGACTGCCTCGGTGGTCAGAACCGTTGCGGCAACCGATGCAGCGTTCTGAAGCGCCGAGCGAGTCACCTTGGTAGGATCGACGATACCGACCTCGAGCATATCGACGTAGCTCTCGTTGTAAGCGTCAAAGCCGTATCCAACCTTGCCGCTCGACTTCACCTTATCGAGGATGACCGAGCCGTCAAGTCCTGCATTGTCAGCGATCTGACGGAGCGGAGCCTCAAGAGCACGCATCACGAGCGCAACACCGGTTTTTTCGTCGCCCTCAAGCTCGTCAAGGAGCTTCTCAACGGCGGGAATTGCGTTAATATATGCGGTTCCGCCGCCTGCAACGATGCCCTCCTCGACGGCGGCCTTGGTTGCGTTCAGGGCGTCCTCAATGCGGAGCTTCTTCTCCTTCATCTCGGTCTCGGTTGCGGCACCGACCTTAATGACGGCAACGCCGCCCGCGAGCTTTGCCAGACGCTCCTGAAGCTTCTCGCGGTCGAAATCGGAGGTCGTCGTCTCAATTGCGGCGCGGATTTGCCCGACTCTCGCCTTGATCTCGGAGGGATCGCCGGCACCGTCAACGATGATGGTGTTCTCCTTGTTGACCTTGATCTGTCTTGCACGGCCGAGCTGTGCGATCGTCGTGTCCTTAAGATCAAGACCGAGCTCCTCGGTGATAACGGTACCGCCCGTCAGGATCGCGATATCGCGGAGCATCTCCTTGCGGCGGTCTCCAAAGCCGGGAGCCTTGACTGCAACGCAGGTAAAGACGCCGCGGAGCTTATTCAGAACGATGGTCGTCAAAGCCTCGCCCTCAACGTCCTCAGCGATGACAAGCAGCTTTTTGCCCGACTGAACGATCTGCTCAAGCAGGGGAAGAAGATCCTGAATGTTCGAAACCTTCTTGTCGGTGATGAGAATGAAGGCGTCGTCAAGCACGGCCTCCATCTTGTCGGTGTCGGTGCACATATAGGGCGAGAGGTATCCGCGGTCGAACTGCATACCCTCAACGACCTCGCAGTAGGTCTCTGCGCTCTTCGATTCCTCAACGGTGATGACACCGTCGGAGGTAACCTTCTCCATAGCGTCTGCAATCAGCGTTCCGATCACGGCGTCGCCTGCCGAAATAGTACCGACGCGCGCGATGTCCTCGGTGCCGTTAACCTTTTTCGAGTTGCCGACGAGAGCGGCAACAGCGGCGTCAACCGCCTTCGAAATGCCGCGACGGAGAACCATGGGGTTTGCGCCGGCGGTCACGTTCTTCATGCCCTCGCGGATCAGAGCCTGTGCGAGAAGGGTGGCGGTGGTGGTACCGTCGCCTGCCGCATCGTTGGTCTTGGTTGCGACCTCGCGAACGAGCTGTGCGCCCATGTTCTCTGCCGCATCCTCAAGCTCGATCTCCTTTGCGATGGTCACACCGTCGTTGGTGATCAGAGGCGTTCCGTACTTCTTGTCGAGAACGACGTTTCTTCCCTTCGGGCCGAGCGTGATCTTCACCGTATCGGCGAGCTGATCCACACCGCGGAGCAGGGCGTTTCTGGCGTCAATGCCGTAAAGAATATCCTTTGCCATACCTATCAAACCTCACTTATTATTCAACGATTGCGAGAATGTCACCAATGCGAACGATCGTATACTCGACGCCGTCGCACTTGACCTCGGTGCCCGAATACTTGCTCGTAATGACTCTCTGTCCGACAGAAACGGTCATCTTGACCTCTTTGCCGTCAACAATGCCGCCGGGACCGATTGCAACGACCTCCATGACCTGGGGCTTCTCCTGTGCCGAGCCGGGAAGAATAAGCCCCGACTTGGTCGTTTCCTCTGCCTCGATCGCCTTCACGACGACGCGATCTGCCAAAGGTACCATCTTCATGTTCGATTCCTCCTAATTTGACGTGAGCAGTTCTGCTTGAATCAATTTTAGCACTCAAACAAGCGGAGTGCCAACTGCTGACTATATTGTAAATCAACGTACCCTAAAAATCAAGTGATTTTTCAATAATTCACAGTATATTCACAAATCCAAGCGGAGCTCGGTAAAAGCTCGTTGTTTAGCTCAGCTCCTGCCTCAAAAATTCCATGATCTTCTTCTCCTCACGTGAAATTTTCACCTGTGTGAGCCCAAGAGCCTTGGCGGTTTCGGCCTGGCTGTAGTCGCGGTAGTAGCGTAGCAAAAGGATCTTTTTTCTCATGGGCGTCAGCTTGTCGATGGCGACCGAAAGCGCGAGCCGATCGAGGGTTCTTTCGCTCTCGTTGCCGTCGGCGAGCGTTGCCTCAAGGGGCGGCGCATCCTCGTCGCCACCGTACGCCGCCTCCGAGAGCGAGCGGATCGGTGAGGACGCCTCAAGCGCCGCCGCGGCGTCCTCTCGGGAAATTCCGGCGCGGCGTGCCAGCTCCTCGAGCCGAAGCTCTCCCTCGCCGGAGGCGAACGCCTCGTCTCGGATGCGGCACAGCTCGGCGGATAGTCGCTTTTGCTCGCGTGAGACCTTGATCATTCCGTCGTCGCGCAGAAATCGGCGAATCTCCCCGAGCACGAGGGGAACCGCGTAGGTGGAAAAGGCACAGCCGCGAGACACGTCAAAGGTGCGGATTGCCTTGAGCAGTCCGAGAAGCCCGATCTGGATCAGATCGTCGGCATCGTATCCGCGAGAGACGAAGCGCAGAGCGATCGAGCGCACGAGCCCCGTGTTGCGCCGCACGAGCTCTGCCGTTGACGACTCGTCTCCGGCAAGCGATTCGACAAGCAAACGGGGATTATCCGCATAGAGTGCAGCTCCCGCCATATCAGGAGAGCCGCTTGTACATGGTGATGCGGGTGCCTGCGCCCGGTCTTGAAAGAACGCGCAGACGGTCGGTAAAGCTTTCCATAACCGAAAAGCCCATACCGCTTCTCTCGCCCGAGGTATCGGTCGTATAAAGCGGCCGTCTTGCGAGTGCCACGTCCTCGATCCCCTTCCCCTTATCTCGCACCGTAATGCGAAGGGTACGGTCGGGGTAGAGCTCTGCGGACAGGTAAACGGTGCCCTCTCCGCTTCCGCCGTAGCCGTGTACGATGGCATTGGTCACCGCCTCCGAAACGGCGCATTTGACGTCTGCAAGCTCGGTTGCTGTGGGATTCTCGGGTGCAAGAAACACACCGATGATTGCGCGGCAAACGCTTTCGTTAACGCTGATGGCAAGCAGCTCACAGCTCATACGGTTTTTCGGCTCTGATTTGCGTCTCATTGGATGCCCTCTCTTTCTGTCGATTTTGAAATGACGATGCCGCAAAGTCGGTCCACCCCCGAAAGCTCAAGCAGACGGCAGAGCCGTTGCGAGAGCCCCGACAGCGTCAGAGTCGCGCCGATCTCCCTCGCTCTCTCAAGACGTCCAACGATGAGCCCAATTCCCGAGCTGTCCATAAAGGTGATCTCCGAGAAGTCGAGCGTAAGAGAGCGGGGCGTTTCGCGGAAAAGCGCTCGGTCGATTTCCTCTCTGAAAACGCGTGCCGTGTGGTGATCGATCTCGCCGCGCAGACGGGCGGTCAGAACCCCATCCTCCTCGGCAAGACCAAAGGAAACGTAGTCGCGTGTCAGCATTTCTTTTTCTTCCTTTCTTTTATATGTATCGGTATTCGGTTGCATTATAGCAGAGCGTGGGCGTAAAGTTTGTCAAAGCGTGGCAGGGAAAATAAAAAAAGCCCGCGGCAATCCTCGGTGTTCTTAACCGAGAGCTTCGGGCAGTATGGAAACGAGCGGTAAAACGGTTGCTTTCGGGCGTTTGCGCGACCGCCCCTCGAGGACTTGCGTTGGGAGGGGGCTTTGAAGATTCGGAAAAGAAAAAGACCCGTATCCTTGCTTTCCGTATGTGAAAGCAGATACGGGTCCCCATCAAAGCTGTCAATCGCGCCGACCGATCAGCGCTTCCCATCAACGGCTTTTCGGACGGCGGTTTCCGAAAGCGACGTACGTCATCACAAGCCCTGCGCCGAGTAATGCACCGCCGATTATATCGGTGATCCAATGGACTCCCGAAAGAACTCTGCCAATCACCATAAACGCGGTAAAGGCAGTGATGGAGACGATGGCGCCCCGTCTGAGAACGGTATTCCCGAGACGGACGTTCAGCTCGATTGCCGCCGTTGGCATAACGAACGTTACGAGCATCGTCGTTGACGACGGATACGATGCCTCAAGCAACCCCTCAATGAGCGTCGGTCGGTAATTGACGGCCATTCGCTCAAACAATAGGTACACCCCGATGACAACGGCATAAAAGATGCCGAGCAAAAGAAGATTGCGATCCACCCTCCATAGAGCCTTTCGCCGTATGAGCTGCACGAGCCCGAGAATCGCAAATCCAAATGCCGAGGCAATCGGGACGAGTCCCAACCAATCGGTTACGGTATAAAGGAACCAATTGACCCCCGTAAGCTCGTGTACGAATCGGTTAAGTGTCGCAAAGCCAACCGACGAGCTTTCGGGACCGATTGCTTGCACGTCCACCAAACGGACCAGTACCGTCCATAGCGCAAACGCAAAAAGCAAAGCGATTGCAATACCTCCCGTTTTCTTTTCCATTTTCCATACCTTCCTTATCCGTATTCGGGCAACGCCCCAATACAGTTTACACGAAGGCACAAGGAAAGGCAAGAGAAGAGAAGTCGCGGGGACGGTACGATTCGTGTCACACGCGCTTTATCAGGATAATTGCCTTGATTGCGAGCAGAGAAAACGCAAGCGCGGCAGCATAGGGCTGACTGCTTGCGATAAACAGCAGCACGGCAGCTGCGCCAAGCACCAAAGAGAGGGAGACCTTTGCTTTCGCCCATACGGCAACGGAGAAGCTTTGCAGGGCGAGCGTCAGAACACCGACCGTACAGGCGCCCGTCACAACGATCGAATACGTCGTTCTCAAATACGGTGAAATACCGCCAAGGGACAGCAGAGACGCTTCGTGAATCACGCCGTCGGCATTCGTGGCAAACAGCGGCAGAAAAAGAAGCAAGGACATGCAAAGATCGAGCAGCCCGAATGCGAGATCGCAAAAATGCTTTTCGGTTTGCTTTTTGCCTTCTTCCGCTATCGTTAATATCTCGTCCGAGGAAAGGAGCGCATCAAGCGACACCGAAAAGTAACGCGCGATTTTCTTGAGCAAATCAATACTCGGATAGCCTCTGCCCGACTCCCATTTTGAGATAGCGGTTCGGGATACGTAAAGCGCTTCGGCAAGCTCCTGCTGCGTCAGTCCCTTTTGTTTTCTTAATTCCTGAAGCTTTTTGTTGAATTCCATACCCAATCCTTTGTCAAATCACGTCAAGCGCTCCGTAACGCGGTGTCTTTGGCCTTTACCTATGATGCTCCGTGAGCCTGCGACCGATCGACCGCCCTGTGCGCGGTTTCAAGAGAGCATCCGTTATGCGCTTGAACGCACTTTTACGAAAGGGAAACCGAACCGTCGGTATTGTTACGGTTGAATCGTCGTCCGAAAAAGGGTAAAACAACGCCGCTGAGGCTTCTTGAGATTCCTCGGCGGCTGTTTTTTACCTGCCGTAAACGGCGTGCGGAGCGCTTCTCGGGAGTCCTCTGTCAGGCAAGGGAATCGAGCAGCTCGGTCAGCTCGGTGATCGTTTGACCGAATACCGAAATGGCGCGCTTGACCGTCTCGGGAGAGGAAAGATCAACCCCCGCCACCTTCAGCTCCTCAATCGGATAATCGCTTCCGCCGAGAGTGAGGAAGCGACGGTAGTCGCTTGCATCGCCGCTCTCAAGAATCTTATCGGCGATTGCAACGGCACTTGAGAAGCCGGTTGCATACTGATAAACGTAAAAGGCGTTGTAGAAATGGGGAATATACGCCCATTCGTTTTTGATCGTATCGCGCATCTCGGCGCCCTCGTAGTAGGTCGCCTCGAGCTCTCCGTAGAGACCGGAAAGCGAGCTTGCCGTCAGCGCGATTCCCTGCAGGTACAGGTCGTGTGCGCGACGCTCAAATTCCGCAAAGAGCGTCTGGCGGAAAACCGTTGTTCGGAAGCTCTCCAGAAAGTGGTTGAGAATGTAGGCGCGACGGCGCGGCTCGGTCTCGGTCGAGAGCAGGTATTTTGTCAAAAGCACCTCGTTGACCGTGGAAGCAACCTCTGCGACCATGATCCGATAATCGTGATTCGCATAATCCTGCGCCTCTGAGGAGTAGTAGGAATGCATGGCGTGCCCAAGCTCGTGCGCGAGCGTGTAGGCATCGTCGAGCGTATCGGTATAATTGAGCTTGACGTAGGGATGAACCCCGTAAACCCCTGCCGAAAAGGCGCCAGACTCCTTACCCTTGTTCTCATAAACATCGATCCAACGCTCGGAGAATGCACGGTCAAGCATCCTGCAATAATCCTCTCCAAGCGGTGCAAGTGCCTTTCGAACCAGAACCTTGGCATCCTCGTAGGGCATCGGATACTCAACGTCCTCAACCATCGGGACGTAGAGATCGTAAACGTCAAGGCTTTTAAGGCGAAGCACTCTCTGACGAAGCGCAAGATAGCGTTTCATGTCGGGAAGTCCGTCGTGCACCGCCGAGATCAGCGAGTCGTAGACCGAGATCGGTACGTTATTTGCAAAGAGTGCTCCCTCGCAAACGCTGCTGTGACGGTGAACGCTTGCGTAGTAGGTGTCGGTTTTGACAGAGCCGGCGTAGAGCGCGGCGATCGTGTTGATATATTTTGCATAGGCTCCGAAATAGCCCTCGAAGGCATCCTCGCGCACACGGCGGCATTTGCTTTCGCGAAAGACCGCAAAGTTTCCGTTTGACAGACGGATTTCTCTTCCGTCCTCATCGCGGATCGTGGGGAACTCCATATCGACGTTGGTCAGCATATCAAAGGCGTTCGACGGCGTTTGTGCGGCATCCCCAAGCGCGGCAAGCATCGCCTCCGAGTCGGCGTCGAGCGTATGCGCTCGGCGGCGCGAGACGTCCTCAAGATAATGTCGGTAGGATGCAAGCGTGGGGTCGTTCATATATCCCTTCATCGTCCCGTCGTCAATTTCGAGCAGCTTGGGCTCAAGGAACGCCGTTGCCGTCGAGAGTGTAACGTAAAGTCGCGTTGCGCGGTCGTTCATTTCCTGCGCCTCGGGGTCGCTTCCGTCTCCGGCCTTTGCGAGAAAGGCGTATGCACCGACGCGCTCAACCTTCTCGGAGATGCGGTCGATCAGCGAAAGAGCCGCCAAAAGCTCCTGTGCCGAGTCGGCGAGATGGGGACGGAGCAAACCGATCTCGGGGATGAGTTCCTCAGCCTCAACGTATGCGGCTTCCCAGTCCTCCTTCGTTTGATAAAGATGCGTCAGATCCCATTGATACGCGGGGTCCATGTCGCGCCGTGCCTTCAATTCCTGCATGACTTCATTTCCTTTCCTGTTTCCGTAAATGATGAAAGGGGAAGCGCAAACGAGCTTCCCCTAAACGGTTGATTTTATTCGCGGCTCTGTGCCTCGTCGTCGGTTCCGTGATCAAGATCTGCCTTTACCATATCCTCGCTGATTGCAAACTCATCGTCAAAATCAACGTCCTCGATCTCGCTCTCGTCGAGCTCGATATCGCAAAGATCCTCCTCTTCCTCCTCCTCGGCATCGGCGGCATCCGAGATGAGCTTGGCGCCAAGAACGCCCGATGCGGCGGAAACGCCGAGAAATACGACCGAAAGTCCACGTCTCTCCTTTCTCTGCGAGAGGAAGAGAACAAACATGGTAACCGCCTGAACGAGCAGGGCGATGCCTGCGATCAGCTTTTTCAATTCCTTCATAAATGGTTCCTCCTTGTATATCAACTTTTCAATGTGATCGGGTTTATGCATCCTTGTTGGCGTTTGCCTTCAGATAGGCATCAATGAAGCCGTCGATCTCACCGTCCATAACGGCGTCGATGTCTCCGACCTCATAGCCGGTTCGGGTATCCTTTGCGAGCGTGTAGGGCATAAAGACGTAGCTGCGGATCTGCGCGCCCCATTCAATGTTCGTCTTGTTCCCCTGAATATCCTCAATCCGCGCAAGCTTCTCGCGCATTTTGATCTCCATCAGCTTGGATTTCAGCATACGCAGAGCGGTCTCCTTGTTCTGGAGCTGGCTGCGCTCGGTCTGACATCCCACGACGATTCCCGTCGGCAGATGGACGATGCGGATTGCCGAGTCGGTCTTGTTAATGTGCTGACCGCCCGCGCCGCTTGAGCGGTGCGCCGTAATCTCAAGGTCTTCGTCCCGAAGCTCGATCGTATCGTCGTCGTCTCCGAACTCGGGCATGACTTCAACCGATGCAAAGGAGGTCTGTCTGCGTCCCGATGCATCAAAGGGCGAGATGCGGACGAGACGGTGGACGCCGTTTTCGCTTTTCAGGTATCCGTAAGCGAATTCCCCCTCAATGGTAATGGTTGCGCTCTTGATGCCCGCCGCGTCTCCGTCGAGCCAGTCGATCAACTTCACGGTATAGCCGTGGCGCTCGCCCCAACGCGTATACATACGGTAGAGCATCATGGCCCAATCCTGCGCCTCGGTTCCGCCGGCGCCCGGATGGAAGGAAAGGATGGCGGTGTGACGGTCGTATTCGCCTGTCAGAAGTGTCTCAAGCCTCTGCTTTTCGGCCTCCTCCGTGATATAGGAAAGCTCGCTCTCGACCTCCTCGGTTACGCTCTCATCTCCCTCCTCGATTCCCATCTCGGCGAGCGTGATGGCGTCCTCAAGACGGGCACTCAGCGACTCGAAAAGCTCAATCTTGCCCTTCATTTGCTTGATCGACTGCAGGACCTTGGAGCTTGCCTGTGCGTCGCTCCAGAAATTCTCTGCCATCGTTTGCGCCTCAAGCTCCTCCGACTTGTCGCGAAGCTCCTCGATACGAAGCGCAACGCCAAGATCCCGAAGGGTCTCTCGAAGACCGATGAGACTGCGCTTGGCCTCTTCCAATGCAATAATCAATTTGCTTGTCCTCCGTAACAGAAAGTTGAAAAAATCGAATAGAAAGAAACGAATCCGTTACGGACGGTTCTCTCGTTTTGGGCTTGCATCTCCCGTATCCAGCCGAAGCACGGTTCGGCACCTCGGGCAGGCGAGCGTTCGCTCTCCCGTTCCTCGCTCGGTGCGGAGCGTCAGGCGGCAGCAGGGACAGCGGAAATACACGTGACTTTTGCGGTCGCGGAAGCGATAGCCGAGCAGTCGGATCTCCGATAGCAGAGCGGGGAAAAAACGAAGGAAGGCATCGTTCTCCCTCGTGCGTGCGGCGTCGTTTTTGGAAAGAATCCGAAAGGCGGCATAAAAGGCAGGGACGAGCGCCGGAAGCGCAAACAGTCCGCCGCCCGCGATCAGAACCATCGTGAGCACGAGCCCCGAGAAAACGACGAGAACCACGGAGAGCGCATCGGCACCGTGTCTTCCGGCAAAGAAATCATGCCGATCCTGCACGTCCGATCACCTCCCGTTCTGCGCTTACACAGCAAATTCGATTTCCACGTAAAAAGTATAGCACAAAAACCCATATTTGTAAAGCCGTGTTTTTGAAGATTTTGAAAACAAAAGCACGGAAATAATGACGCCATTCGACATTGTCGCGCGAGTGCCGTCAAAAAAGCGCGAATTGCATACGTGCCAAGCCCTTTTGCGCCTTGGCAGCGTAAGGCACGAAAGATAAGATTTCCTCTTGACAAGGCAGGGAAAAAGGGATATAATATTTCCATAAGAAAGAAACTGGGAAAGGATCAGGATCAAATCAAATGACCGTAACGAAGGATTCCATTATCGGCGACGTCCTTGACGCCAACATCGAGACCGCGCAGTTCTTTTTCGAGATCGGAATGCATTGCCTCGGCTGCCCCTCGGCACGCGGTGAGTCGATTGCCGATGCCTGCGCTGTGCACGGAACCGATGCCGACGAGCTGGTGAGAAAGATCAACGCATTTCTCGCAAAATAAGATGCGGGAGATGGAACTCGACGCAAGACTCCTTGCGGCGGCAGGTTTTGTCAGACAGGGGGCGTGCTTTGCCGATATCGGCACCGATCATGCCCGCCTGCCTCTTTTTTTGCTTGCAAGGGGAAAAATCCCCTTCGCCTATGCAAGCGACGTCGCCAAGGGACCGCTTGCCACGGCGGAAGCCGCGATCGCTGAGGCGGGGGAAGGGGACCGATGCAAAACGGTGCTCTGTGACGGCGCCGCGGCGCTTGCGGGGCTTGGGATCACCGACTATGCCATTTGCGGCATGGGGGGCGAGCTGATCGCGCGCATCATAAAAGATGCAGGGCAGCTTGCCGATCCTTCCGTGCGGCTCACGCTGCAGCCGATGACGCGTGCCGCGCATCTTCGCCGCTTTCTTTCCGAAAACGGCTTTTCTGTCCTCGGTGAGCGCTTCGTGATTGCCGCAAAGCGCCCATACGTTTGTATCTCGGCGGAGTATACGGGGAGGTTTTTCGAGATTTCCGCCCTTGAGGCCGAGATCGGCGCCTATCCTGACGGATCGCCCGCCTTTCTTGCATATGCAAGGGCTCGTGTCGCGGCGCTTCGAAAGGAGACGCTCGGAGCGATGCATCGGGGAGAGGCTTCCGAGGCGGGGCGAATTGCCGACGAAATTGCCGGTGTTTTGAAGCAATTTGAGACAAGGAGTGAAACGGGATGACGGTTCGTGAGCTGGCAGATGCCTTTGATACGCTTTATCCGAGAGAGCTTTCCTTTGAATGGGACAACGACGGACTGCTGATCTCGATTGATCCGACACGCGAGGTGCATCGGATTTTGACGGTGCTCGACGTCACCGAGCGCGTTGTAAACGTCGCGAAGGAAAACGGATTTGACGTAATTATTTCGCATCACCCCCTTATTTTTAAGCCCCTTCGTCGCACCGTTGGCGGAGATGGAATCGGCGGTCTTGCTGCCTCGCTTCTTGCTTCTGGAATCTCGGTGCTCTCGTATCATACGCGGGCGGATCGGGCGCAGGGCGGCGTTGCCGATCTTTTGGCGAGCCTGATCGGGCTCGTTGACGTCGTTCCCTTTGCAGACGGCGTGCCGAGAATCGGCCGTCTCGGCTCCCCCCTTTCGAGCGGTGCCTTTGCCGAGCGGGTTAAGCACGCAACGGGAGCGCCCTTCGTTCGTCTCGGAGGCACCGATCGGGCGGTTTCGACCGTTGCCCTTTGCCCCGGCTCGGGAGACGATTATATCGCATCTGCCGCCGAGGTGGGCGCCGATCTTTATCTTTCGGGTGAGCTTGGCTATCACGCGCTGCTTGACGCCGATCATTCGGGGCTTTCGCTGCTGGAGATCGGGCACGACTACAGTGAAATGCAGATCACGGGTGCCCTCGCCGCCGCCGCCAGACGCTTTTGCCCCGGCGCGAAGGTTACCGAGCTTGTCGATTTCGGCATCCGAACTCTCTGAATGTGCGAAAAGCCGCACGGAGTCGTTGACAAGTGCGGCGAATTCTGCTATACTACTAAGTAATCTCAATTTTTAACGCGAGGAAACGAAAATGACGGTTTACGAGGAGCTGGTGGCGCGCGGTCTGATCGCGCAGGTCACCGATGAATACGAGATCAAGGAGATGATCAACCGCGGCGAGGCGGTCTTCTATATCGGCTTTGACCCGACGGCGGACAGCCTGCACGTCGGGCATTTCATGGCGCTGTGCCTGATGCGCCGCCTGCAGATGGCAGGCACCCGCCCGATCGTTCTGATTGGCGGCGGAACGGCGATGATCGGGGACCCCTCGGGGCGTACCGATATGCGCCAGATGATGACGAAGGAGACTATTGCGCACAACGTCGAGTGCTTTCAGCGTCAGATGAGCCGTTTCATCGACTTCGGCGAGGGAAAAGCGATCCTCGTCAACAACGCCGATTGGCTGCTTAACCTCAATTACGTCGAACTTTTGCGCGACGTCGGTGCCTGCTTCTCGGTCAACCGTATGCTGGCTGCCGAGTGCTACAAGCAGCGCCTTGAGAGAGGACTTTCCTTGCTTGAGTTTAACTATATGATCATGCAGAGCTACGACTTTCTCGAGCTCTTTAAGAGATACGGCTGTAATATGCAGTTCGGCGGTGACGATCAGTGGTCGAATATGCTCTACGGCACCGAGCTCATCCGCCGCAAGCTCGGTAAGGACGCCTACGCCATGACGATTACCCTTCTGCTCAACTCCGAGGGGAAGAAGATGGGCAAGACTCAGTCGGGCGCCGTTTGGCTTGATCCCGAAAAGACCTCTCCCTTTGATTTTTATCAGTACTGGAGAAACGTCGGCGACGACGACGTTATGAAATGCATCCGTATGCTGACCTTCCTTCCGATCGAGGAAATCGAGACGATGTCTTCCTGGCAGGGCTCGCAGCTCAATGAGGCGAAGGATATTCTCGCGTACGAGCTGACCAAGCTCGTGCACGGTGAGGACGAGGCCGAGCGTGCGCGCACGGCAAGCCGCGCCCTCTTCTCGGGCGGCGCAGGCGGCGACGTTCCGACCGTTACGCTCTCGGATGCCGATTTCGTAAACGGCAGGGTCGATATTCTGACCATGCTCGTTTCGGCAGGACTCACCCCCTCGCGCTCCGAGGCGCGCCGCGCCGTTCAGCAGGGCGGCGTTACGCTCGACGGCGAGAAGATCACCGATATTGCGGCTTCTTACGCCAAGGAAGAGCTTGCCGACGGGCGGCTTCTCCGTCGCGGCAAGAAGAGCTACAAGAAGATTCTTGCATAAGTCAAGGCATCTCTGTAAAGCCGAGGCTCCCACGCGAAAAGCGCGGGAGCCTCGGCTTTTTTCATTTTATCGTTCAAAGTTCTTTTTGAGAGCCGATCGGGTTTACGATACTGTATCCGACGTTTACGAGGTGATCCGCAACGCGTTCAAGCCCTGAAACGGCAGAAGCGTAGTACGGACTGACCTCCATCTGGCAATTGCCCTCGGCAAGCCGCGTAAAGTGGCTTGCGATCAGCTCCTTTTTCATGCTGTCGGTCTCGTTTTCAAGTGCCGTAAGCTCAGGGAGTCTGTCTCGGCTCAGATTCTCAAAGGCATCCTTGGAGATCTCCAGCATCCTGAGAACCGTCTCGCACATTTTGGCAATATCGCGCTCGGCACGTTCCGAGAACGCGATCCTTTTTTGAAGCATCTCCTCACCGATCTCAAAAAAGTTCTCGGCATGGTCGCCGATTCTCTCAAGGTCGTTGAGCACGTGGAAATACGAGCCGATCACGCGCTCGTCGCGCTCCGAGGCAGAGGCGGAGAGCCGAATGAGGAACTTCGTCAGGGCGCCGTTCGAAAAGTCGATGACCGCTTCGTTTTTGCGGATACGCTCGCCGCACTCGAGTTCCTCGGTCTCCATCGCATCAAAGGAAAGACGCATATTCTCCTCCACCAGAGCGAGCATATAGTCCATTTCCTTTTTGACCTGCATCAGAGCGATCGGGGGCGTAGAGAGCAGTCGGTCGTCGACGTATTTCAGCGCCATCGTTTCCTCGCTTGCCTTCCTGTCCTTGATAACGAGGCAGGAGTACCTCACGAGCTGCCGCGTGAAGGGAAGCAGCAGCAGCGTGGTCGTTACGTTAAAGACGACGTGGAAGGCCGAAACGCGCATCTGAAGCGACATCGGATCGCTTCCGGGAAAGAGCGTAACGAGCAGCTCGACAGCAGGATCTCGGAAGATCCAGATCAAAGCGGCAAACAGGACGGTTCCGACCGTATTAAAGGTAAAATGGATGAGTGCCACTCGCTTGGAGTTGGCGTTTGCCCCGACCGAGGCAAGCAGAGCGGTTACGCAGGTTCCGATGTTGGCGCCAAGCACGATGAAAAGTGCCAGCTCAAGAGGCAAAACCCCCGTACCAACCATCGTAATAACGACACCGGTTGCCGCAGACGAGCTTTGGATCAGCGCCGTAAAGACCACGCCGACCAAAATCAGAAGGAGAGGAAAATCAATCGCCTTGAAGATATCGGTGAACAGATCCTCAACCAGGGGATTGCCGAACGCCGCCTCACTGCTCATGACGTTCAGACCGACGAAGATCAGCCCGAGTCCCGAGCAAAGCAAGCCGGCAAGCTTGATGCTCTCGTTTTTGAAGAAGCCCATCATGACTCCCGCAAAGGCAAGGAGATACATCAGCATGTTGAAGTAGTCGTTTTTGAGAGCGACGAGCACGCCCGTGATCGTCGTACCGATGTTGGCACCCATGATGATCGGGGTTGCCTGCATCAGAGTCATAACGCCTGCGTTGACGAGACCGATCACCATGACCGAGGTGGCAGACGAGCTTTGAATGATCGCCGTCACTCCCGCACCGATGCCAACGCCCGAAAAACGGTTGTTGCTGATCTTCTCAAGCATGCGCTTCATGCCGCTTCCCGCGCTTTTCTCAAGCGCCTCGCTCATGAAGTTCATGCCGACGATGAAAACGCCAACGCCGGCAAGCAGCCAGATCAGACTTCCGATAAGCTGTACGATCATACCGTTCCTCCTTTTTGATGAAGTGTTTTATTCTTCGTGCTTTGCACCGAATTTTGTGCTGAGCTTACCGATTGCGTAGGTCGCACCCATGATGATCCCGACGATCAGAAAGACGCCGAGCATTCCGATGCCCATGTATTTGAGGTTGTTAACGAATTCGATCGGTTCAAACATTAGTAATACCCCCTAATCAGAGAAAGAATCCAAGCACGAGCGAGCCGGCGATGACCGAGGCAATCTGCCCCGAGACGTTCACGCCGATTGCGTGCATCAGAAGGAAGTTCTGGCTGTCCTCCTGGAGTCCCATCTTGTGAACGATTCTGCCCGACATCGGGAACGCCGAGATTCCCGCGGCGCCGATCATCGGGTTGACGGGATCCTTCCTCATGAGCTTTAAAAAGACGTTGAGCAGCTTGGCAAAGAGAACGCCGCCCGCCGTGTCGATGATGAATGCAACGAGTCCGAGCCCGAGAATCAGAAGCGTATCGACGTTCAGGAACTTGTCTGCGCTCATCTGGAAGGCGATCGTGATCCCAAGGAAAATGGTGACGAGGTTGGCAAGAACCTTTTGCGCGGTTTCCGAGAGCGAATCGAGAACGCCGCACTCACGAATGAGATTTCCGAACATCAAAAAGCCGATCAGCGAAGCGGCGGCGGGAACGAACAGGCAAGCGACGACCGAAATGATGATCGGGAAAAGGATCTTGGTGGTCTTCGAAACGCTCTTCTGCTCGTACTTCATGCGGATCTTGCGCTCCTCCTTGGTAGTGAGAAGCTTGATGACCGGAGGCTGAATGATCGGAACCAGCGCCATGTAGGAGTACGCCGCAACCGCGATCGCACCGATGTACCCCGCGTTGCTCGTTCCGCCGAGCAGGGTGTTTGCCACGACGATCGAGGTGGGGCCGTCGGCCGCACCGATGATCGAGATCGAGGCGGCAACGTCGCCCTCAAAGAACATCGCAGCCGTGCAAAGCGTGAAGAAGATGCCAAACTGCGCCGCTGCGCCGAAGATCATCAGCTTCGGATTGTTCAGCAGCGGACCGAAGTCGATCATTGCGCCGATGCCGATAAAGAGGATCAGAGGGAACAGCTCGTTGGCGATGCCGGCGTTATACAGCGTGTGAAGCGGCTCTGCGATTCCCGAGTTCGGGAAGTTCATCAGAATCGCGCCAAAGCCAATCGGCAAAAGCAACGTCGGCTCCATGCCTTTTTTGATGGCGAGATAGATCAGAACGCCGCCGATCAGCCACATAATGATCATTTTCCAGTTTCCGTCCTTGCCGAACTCCAGAATCGGCTCAAACAACGCAAGTAGCTCTTTCATTTTTTTACCTTCTTTTTTGAAAATAGATTTCCGTGTTCTCGATACGGCACGTCAAAAGCCGCGATCAAAGAAATTATAGCATAATTTTGTTCATAAATCAATATTTGGCAAGGATTTTTTTGACGAGGTTTGTACCTTGTTTTTGGTTTTTTGACGACACTTTTGACGACATTTGGCGACAGTTTGGGGATCCCAAAGCGATTTTGAACAATACTCCCACCGAGCCTGGCGCAGATAACCGAGCCAAGCCGAGTCGGCAAGCTCGCTTGTCAGCGAGGCGGCGAAGGTTGCTCCCCGAGCGCTGCGG